>DASUIK010000230.1:0-12604 GCA_036279795.1 Burkholderiaceae bacterium
TACCTCAGCGGCCAGTTGCTGACCGAGGACTACTACGTCTTCAACAAGCTGGCCAAGGGCCTGCTGGGCACCAACAACGTGGACACCAACTCGCGCCTGTGCATGAGCAGCGCGGTGGCCGGCTACAAGCTCACCCTGGGCGCCGACGCGCCCCCCGCCTGCTACGACGACGTCAACCACGCCCAGTGCCTGTTCATCGTCGGCAGCAACGCAGCCTATGCCCACCCCATCCTGTTCCGCCGCATCGAAGAGGCCAAGCGCACCAACCCGGCCATGAAGGTGATCGTGGCCGACCCGCGCCGCACCGACACCGCCGAACTGGCCGACCTCTTCCTGCCCCTGCTGCCCGGCACCGACGTGGCGCTGTTCCACGGCCTGCTGCACATCATGTTGTGGGAAGGCTGGACCGACCCTGCCTACATCGCGGCCCACACCAGCGGCTTCGACGATCTCAAGGCCATGGTGCGGGAATACACGCCCGAGTCGGTGGCACAGACCTGCGGCTTGAAGAAGGAAGACCTGTTCACGACTGCCAAGTGGTTCGCTGGCCTTGACGGCCAGGGGCTCGCCACCCGCAAACCCACGCTCAGCCTCTACTGCCAGGGCCTGAACCAGAGCAGCAGCGGCACGGCCAAAAACGCCACCCTGATCAACCTGCACCTGGCCACCGGCCAAATTGGCAAGCCCGGCGCCGGCCCCTTCAGCCTAACGGGCCAGCCCAACGCCATGGGCGGCCGCGAGGTGGGCGGCCTGGCCAACCTGCTGAGCGCCCACCGCGACCTGGCCAACCCCGCGCACCGCGCCGAGGTGGCGGCCCTGTGGGGTGTGGCCGATGTGCCTGAAAAGCCAGGCAAAACGGCGGTGGAGATGTTCCAAGCCGCCGCCGATGGCGAGATCAAGGCCCTGTGGATTGCCTGCACCAACCCGGCGCAATCGATGCCCGACCAGGCCACGGTGCGCCGTGCGTTGCAGCGAGCCGAATTTGTCATCGTGCAGGAGGCCTTCGCCACCGCCGCCACCTGCGGGTTTGCCGACCTGCTGCTGCCCGCCACCACCTGGGGCGAAAAGGAAGGCACGGTCACCAACAGCGAACGCCGCATCAGTCGCGTGCGCGCCGCCTTGCCGGCGGCCGGCGAGGCGCAGCACGACTGGCGCATCGCGGTGGACGTGGCCCAGCGGCTCGAATCCCGCCTGCGCCCCGGCCATCCCAGCCTGTTCGACTACCCCACGCCCGAGAGCGTGTGGCTGGAGCACCGCGACAGCACACGCGGACGCGACCTCGACATCACCGGCATGAGCTACGCCCAGCTGGAAGCGCAGCCCCAACAATGGCCGCTACCTGACGGCGCTGCCCAGGGTGCCGTGCGCCTCTACGAAAACGGCGTCTTCCCCACCGCCGACGGCCGCGCCCGCTTCGCCGCCCTGCCCCACCGCCCACTGGCCGAGCCGCGCGAATCGCGCTACCCGTTTTCGCTCACCACCGGCCGCCTGCGCGACCAGTGGCATGGCATGACCCGCACCGGCACCCTGGGCCGCCTGTTCGGCCACGTGGCCGAACCCACGGTGCAACTGCACCCGCAAGACATGGCACGTCGGGGCCTAAAAGACGGCGACCTGGTGCAGGTGACCAGCAAGCGCGGCTCTATCGTGCTGCCGGTACAGGGCGACACCGGCCTGGGCCTCTCGCAGGCCTTCATCGCCATGCACTGGGGGCCCGAGTACCTGAGCGGCCGCAGCAGCGTGGGCGAGCCCCTGGCCGGCGTCAACGCACTCACCACCTCGGCCTACTGCCCCAGCTCCAAGCAGCCCGAACTCAAGCACGCGGCGGTCAAGGTGCTGAAGGCCGAGCTGTCATGGACGCTGCTGGCCATGGCCTGGCTGCCCGATGAACAGGCGCTCAGCACGCTCACCGAACTGCGGGGGCTCATGTCTTCGTTCGAGTTCGCTTGCTGTGTGCCCTTTGGAAGGGAGCGCACCGGCGTGTTGCTGCGCGCCGCTGCGCACGAAACACCGGACGCCGCGCTCATCGACCAGATCGAACAGCTGCTGGGGCTGGCCATGTCCGACACACTGCGCTACCACGACCGCCGCCTGGGCCAGCGCCGCAGCGTGCGCCTGGCGCGCGACGGCGAAGCCACCACGGTGCAGGGTTTTGTGCTGGCCGGCGACAGCCGCGCCGAGGCCTGGATACGGCCGGTGCTGCAGGACGAGTTGCCCGCTGGCGGCTACGGCCGCCTGCTGCTGATGCCGGGCGCCCAGGCGCCGGTGGCTGTGGTGTCCAAGGGCCGCCAGGTCTGCACCTGCTTCAACGTGAACGAACCCGACATCACTGCCCAACTGCAAGGCAGCGCGGGCAACGAGGACCAGCGCCTGAGCAGCCTGCAAAGCGCACTGAAATGTGGCACCAACTGTGGCTCTTGCGTACCCGAACTGCGCCGCCTGGTGCGGGCCACGCCGCCTGTGGCGACAGCCACCATCGCAGCCGCCATATAAGCCAAAGTCATTTGCACTGCGGGACAATCGCGCACCATGGGGATCAGCCACTACATCAAGGAGATCGGGCGCGGCAAGGACGGCGCCCGGGCGTTGTCGCGCGAACAGGCAACCGACCTGTTCGGCCAGGTGCTGGACGGCGCAGTGACCGATCTGGAGGTGGGTGCCTTCTGCCTGGCCATGCGCATCAAGGGCGAAACCCCCGAAGAGATGGCCGGGTTTCTCGATGCCACCCGAGAGCGCACCCTGCTGCAGGGATCGGCCGACCTCTTGCCCGTGGTGCTGCCCAGCTACAACGGCGCGCGCAAGCTGCCCGTGCTGACACCTTTGCTGGCCCTGCTCCTGGCGCAGCGCGGCCTGCCCGTGCTGGTGCACAGCGCGGCCACCGATTCGGTGCGTGTGCACGCGCCCACGGTGCTGGGCCTGTTGGGCATCGCGCCCGGCGCCGCTGTGGCAGCGGGCCAGGTGAGCCTGGCCCCCACCGACACACTGTGCCCCGGTTTGAAGCGCCTGCTGGACGTGCGCCGCGTGGTCGGCCTGCGCAACCCGGCCCACAGCCTGGTCAAGCTCATGAACCCCTGCGTGGGCCGTGCCCTGGTGGTAGGCAGCTACACCCACCCCGAGTACGCCGTGTCGATGGCACAGACCTTCGAACTCATCCACGCCGATGCCCTGCTGCTGCGCGGCACCGAAGGCGAACCGGTGGCCGACCCGCGCCGCGCGCCGCAGATGGACGGCTTTGTGGCCGGCCAGCGCCAGCGCCTGCAGGACATCCAGGCAGGCTCGCTGCAACAACTGCCCGACCTGCCCGCACCGGACGCCGAGGCCACCGCCCGCTACACCCGCGCCGTGCTGGATGGCGACCTGCCCGTGCCCGCGCCGCTGGCCGCACAGGTGGAACACATCTTGCAAATTCACACCCAAATTCACGCCCAACTTCAACCCGCCAAGGCCACGCCATGACCACCCCTTTCGCCCCCACCGTGACCCTGGTCGGCGCCGGCCCGGGCGACCCCGAACTGCTCACCCTCAAGGCGGTCAAGGCGATACAGCGCGCCACCGTTCTGCTGGTGGACGACCTGGTCAACCCGGCCGTGCTGGAACACGCCAGCCCCAGGGCCCGCATCGTGCACGTGGGCAAGCGCGGCGGCTGCAAGAGCACGCCCCAGGCCTTCATCGAAAAACTCATGGTCATGGCCGCGCGCGAAGGCGAGACCGTGGTGCGCCTCAAGGGCGGCGACCCCTTCATCTTCGGCCGAGGCGGCGAAGAAGTGGAAAGCCTGCAGCGCGAAGGCATCGCGGTGCAAGTGGTCAATGGCATCACGGCGGGCCTCGCCGCCGTCACTTCGCTGAACGTGCCCCTGACCCACCGCGACCACGCCCACGGCGTCGTCTTCGTCACCGGCCACGCCAAGCCCGGCGACGATGGCACCGACTGGGCCGCCCTGGCCACAACCGCGAAGGACGCCAAGCTCACGCTGGTGATCTACATGGGCGTGAGCGGTGTGGAACACATCGCGGGCGGCCTGCTGGCCGGCCTGCCCAGCAGCACTCCGGTGGCCATCGTGCAACACGCCAGCCTGCCGCATCAGCGCGAGGCCTTCTGCACGCTGGGCGACCTGGCCCGCACCGTGCGCGAGCAAGGCATGGGCAGCCCGGCGGTGATGGTGGTGGGGGATGTGACCGCTGGTGTGGCGCAGCTGGCGCGCAGCGGTGAAGCGGTGGATTCAGGCACGGCATTTGCAGGAGTCCGGCACGTCGCCTGACCTCCCCGCACCATGAACCACCTGCCCGCCGCCAACGACATCTCCCTGGTCAATCTGGCAGCACGCCAGCGCATGCTGTCGCAGCGTCTGGCGCTGCAAATCCTGCTGGCGGCGCAGGGCCGCGACGGCATGGAACAGGCCGCACAAGCGACGCTGAGGCTGTTCGCCGACAGCCAGGCGCAGTTGCTGAGCACCGTGGGCCGCCTGCCTGCGGTGGACGCCGCCGCGCTGCAGGCGGTTTACCAAGGCCCAGGCGGCGTGCAGCGGCTCATCGACAGCTTCATCACCCACGCCAAAGACGCCCTCGCGCCGGGCCCGCTGCAGGCCCGCGCTCTGGCCTGGCTGGTGGACCACATCGACGAGGTGCTGACCGCGCTCAACACCGCCACCACCGCCTTCGACCAGATCAGCACCCGCAAAGAGGCTTCGCTGATGAAGGAGCTGCGTGGCATCGTGGGCGACATCCAGTCCGTCGCGCGCGAGGCCAAGGTGGTGTCCTTCAACGCCCAGGTGATCGCCGCACGTGCGGGCAGCGTGGGCCGCGAGTTCGCCGTGGTGGCGTCCACCCTGTCCACCATCAGCACCGAGGTGGACACCCTGGCACGCAAGGGCATGGCGCTGGCCACACGCTGAGGTCGGGCGCGGTTGTAGGGCATTGCACCCTGAAGGTGCCCGCGGCGGCGGCCGTTCCTATAATCATTTTTAACTATTGCACTTGGCACAGCGCCGTTGTCACCTCACACCCCGCACCCGCCATGAGTTCAACCGCCGCCCTGAACTTCACCGATCCGGGCCTGATCATGGCCCTGCATACGGCCACCGATGCCACTCTGGACACGCTCGATTTCGGCGTGATCGGCATGGACAACCTGGGCGTCGTGCGGCGGTACAACCAATTTGAATCCGCGGCCGCCGGGCTGTCGCGCGATCGGGTGCTGGGCCATCCGCTGTTCACTGTGGTGGCGCCCTGCATGAACAATTTCATGGTGGCCCAGCGTTTTGAAGATGCCGAGGCGGACGAAGTGGCATTGGACGACACCATCCCCTATGTGCTGACTTTGCGCATGCGCCCAGTCAAGGTCAGGCTGCGCCTGTTGTACCAACCCGGTCTGGCACAGCGTTTTGTGCTGGTGGACCGCAGCACTTGACCATCGGTAAACCCATGACCACCAGCGTCGAACAAGAGCACGAGGCGCTGATCCAGTTCCTCTACCAGTCGCCGGTGGGTTTGATCCAGACCACCGCCGATGGGGAGATCACGCTGATCAACCCCATGGCCGCGCAATTGCTCATGCCTCTGGCACCCGAAGGCCTGCTGACCAACCTGTTTGACGTGCTCACGCCCTTGGCGCCAGAGCTGCGCGACAGGGTGCTGGCCACCCAAGGACAAAACGGCACCGTGTGCGAGTCGCTGCGCCTGCGGCTGCCACCACCAGATGTGCGTACCAGCACGAGGCGTCGGCGCGCACCCGCCACCCTGGACCTGCGCCTGATGCGCCTGGGCCCGGACAAGCTCATGGCCAGCGTGAGTGATGTGTCACTCGTCGAACAGGAAGAGCAACAGCGCTTGGCCGACCGGCTACGCGACGCGTCGCGGGTGGACAACTTGACTGGGCTGCCCAACCGGTCGGTGGCCCTGGAACACATCGAGACCGCGCTGGCCGCGGCTGCGCAACCCCAAGGGCCTGCATTTGCGGTGTTGTTCGTCAACGGTGACCGTTTCAACCGCATCAACGTCACCATGGGGCAGTCGGGTGGCGATGAGCTGTTGCGCCAGATGGCGGCGCGGTTGATGGCCATGGTTCGCCTGGGCGATGCGGTGGCCAGCAGCGGATACGGCAGGGGCAAACACACCCCGGTGCGCCTGAGTGGTGACGAGTTCGTGGTGGTGATGGAGGATTTGCGCCACCCCAGCGACGCACGTGGCCTGGCGGCGCGCCTGGTAGACGTGCTGGGCAAGCCTTATCGCATCGGCAACGAGCAGGTGCACACCTCGGTCAGTGTCGGGGTGACGCTGAGCCACCCTGGACAACTCAACGGCGACGCCGTGCTGCAAGAGGCCAGCCTGGCCATGCGCGAAGCCAAACTGGCGGGCGGCGCGCGCCATCGGGTGTTCACCCCCGACATGAAGGAGCGTGCCTGGTGGCGCGGCGTGGTGGAAGACGACCTGCGCCAGGCCATTGAAAACGATCAGCTGTTTGTGGTGTACCAGCCCATCGTCCACCTGCACACCCAACGCGCCGCGGGCATGGAGGCCCTCGTGCGCTGGAACCACCCGGTGCGTGGCCTGGTGTCGCCGGTCGATTTCATCCCGATTGCCGAAGAAAGTGGCCTGATCGGCCCCTTGTCGGCCTTCGTGTTGCGCGCAGCGTGCGAACAGCATGTGCGCTGGCTGCGCGAACTGGGCGACGCGGCGCCTCGGCTGATATCGGTGAACCTGTCTCGCGCCCAACTCGCTGACCCGATGCTGGTGGACGCGGTGGCAGAGGTGCTGCGCAGCGCGGGCATGCCCTCCACCCAGCTGCAACTGGAGGTGACCGAAAGCCTGGCGGCGCAGGACGAGAGCGTGCAAACCAGGTTGCGCGAGCTCAAGGCGCTGGGGCTGACCTTGGCCCTGGACGACTTCGGCACAGGCTACTCCTCGCTGGCCAGCCTGCACCAATTGCCGGTGGATGTGGTCAAGATTGACCGCTCTTTTGTGAGCCAGCTGGAAACCAGCGACTACCACCGCGTGCTCGTGCAGGCCACCGTGCAGGTGGCGCGCACCTTGGGCATGCGCACCGTGGCCGAAGGTGTGGAAACCCAGGGCCAGGCACGGCTGCTGTCGGCCCTTCACTGCGACAAAGGCCAGGGCTACCTGTTCGGCCGCCCGCTCAGCGACGAGCAGGCCACCGCCTGGTTGCGCCAGCGGCCGATGCAGCCTGCAGCGTCGACAACATCCAGCAGCGAGACAGCACCACTGGCCTTGACGGACGCGAGCCCGGCCCCGACCGACATATGTGCACGTCTGCTGCAGTTGCTTGACGCATCACAAATGGCGGTGGCCGTGTTCGACCCATCGGAGCGCCTGGCCTACGCCAACCGCAGCTACCGCAGCCTGTATTGGGACCGCCCAGAGGACACGCCCACCTGGGAAGACGTGATGCGCGAGGCCTACCGCACCCGCAAGGGCCTGCTGATCGACACCAACGACATCGACACCTGGCTGGCCGACGTGCGCAAACGCTACCGCCAGCAGGCGCTGCGGCGTTTTGAGTCCGACATTGCCGACGGTCGCTGGCTGCGTGTGACCGAAGAAACCCGGCCCGACGGGTGGCAACTGTGTGTGTCCACCGACGTCACCAGCCTGAAGTCCACCGAGGCCGATTTGCGCCGCGCACGCGATGCCGCGCTCATGGCCTCGATCACCGACCCACTGACCGAACTGCCCAACCGGCGCTTCGTGTTCGCGCGGCTTGAAGAACTGCTGGCGCAAGCACAGGCCAGCCAGCGCCCTCTCACCGCGGTGCTCATCGACCTCGACGAGTTCAAGTCCATCAATGACCAGCACGGCCATGCGGTGGGCGACCAGGTGCTGGTGTGTTTCTCCCAGCGTCTGGCTCAATCGGTGCGCCAGCGCGATGCGGTGGGCCGCATCGGGGGCGAGGAGTTTTTGCTGGTGCTGACCGACACCGGCCACGACGGCGCGCTGCGTGTACTCAGCGAGCTGCGCGCCATCTTCGGCAACCTGACCCTGCCCCACCTGCCTGCGGGCGTCGCCATCGGCTTTTCAACCGGCATCGCCGAAGCCCACGCCAGCGACACGGCCGATACCCTGTGGCAGCGCGCAGACCAAGGTGTCTACCGCGCCAAGGCCGGTGGGCGGGGCCACGACGTGTTCGTGCCTCACGCCTGACCTCCAACCACCTGCGCGGACCGGGGTGGCTACACTGCCGGCCATGCAAGGTTTTGATGTCGTGATCGTGGGCGCCGGCGCTGCCGGCCTGTTTTGTGCCGGGGTCGCCGGCCAGCTGGGCCAGAAGGTCTTGCTGATCGACCACGCTGAAAAAGTGGCGGAAAAAATCCGCATCTCGGGCGGCGGCCGGGCCAACTTCACCAACCGCGACCTCGACCCCCGCGCGCCGCAGAAACACTACCTGGGCGAGAACCCGCACTTCTGCCGCTCGGCCCTCTCACGCTACACGCCCACCGACTTCACCGCCCTGCTGCAGCGCCACGGCGTGCCTTTCCATGAAAAGCACAAGGGCCAGCTGTTTTGCGACCGCTCAGCCGAAGACCTGATCAACGTGCTGCTGCGCGAGTGCGAGGCCGGCGGTGTGACTCGCTGGCAACCCTGCGCGGTGAAGACTGTGGCCCACGGCGCGGACGGCTACACACTGGACACGGCCAACGGCATCGTGCGGGCGCCGGCCCTGGTGGTGGCCACCGGCGGCCTGCCCATTCCCAAGATCGGCGCTACCGACTGGGGTCTGCGCATTGCCCGGCAGTTTGACTTGCCCGTGGTGCCCACCCGGCCCGCCTTGGTGCCGCTGACCTTCGACGAACACGCTTGGGGCCCGTTCGCCGAACTGGCCGGTCTGGCCTTGCCCGTGCACATCGAAACCGGCGAAACAAAAGGCCCCCACGCTCCACCGCTACGCGGGTCGCTGCCCCCCGAGGGGGAGCGGCTTGCCTTGGGGCGGCCCGGCGGCAAAGCCACCAAAGGCGCTTTCGACGAAGACCTGCTGTTCACGCACCGGGGCCTGTCGGGCCCGGCGGTGCTGCAGATTTCGAGCTACTGGCGCGAAGGCCAGCCCTTGCGCCTGGACCTGCTGCCAGGCGTGAACCTGCTTCACACGCTGACCGAGCGCAAGTTGTCCAGCCGGCGCCTGCTGGCCAACGAGTTGTCTAGCCTGCTGCCCAGTCGCCTCGCGGACACCTGGGCCGCACAAGACCCGCTGCTGCAACGCCCCATGAACGAGGTGCCCGACAAAGCCCTGGCCCGGCTGGCCGAGGGCCTGCAGCGCTGGCAGCTCACGCCCACCGGCACCGAGGGCTACCGCAAGGCCGAGGTGATGGCTGGCGGCGTGGACACCAAGACCTTGTCTTCACAGACCATGGAATCGAAGCAGCCTGGACTCTATTTCATCGGCGAGGTGGTGGACGTGACAGGGTGGCTCGGCGGCTACAACTTCCAGTGGGCGTGGGCCAGCGGGTTTGCCTGCGCGCAGGCGCTCGCCGCACGCGGTTGAATCAGTTCAGCGCTGCCTCCAGCCGCTCGCACAGCGTGCGCAGCACCTCGATGCGCGACCACAGCTTGTCGTCGGACGCCACCACATGCCACGGCGCAGTGCGGGTGGAGGTGCGGTCGATCATGTCGCCCACAGCCTGGGCATAGAGCGGCCATTTGGCGCGGTTGCGCCAGTCGTCTTCGGTGATCTTGTACTGCTTGTGGGGCGTGTTCTTGCGCTCGTCGAAGCGGCTCAGCTGCTCCTCGGGCGTGATGGCCAGCCAGAACTTGACCACCACCGCACCTGCCTCGTGCAACTGCTCCTCGAACTCGTTGAGCTCGCCGTAGGCCCGCATCCAGTCGGCCTCGGCACAAAAACCCTCCACCCGTTCAACCAGCACACGGCCATACCAAGAGCGGTCGAACACCGTCACGTGCCCGTGGTGCGGGATGTAGCGCCAGAAGCGCCACAGGTAGGGCTGAGCGCGCTCGTTTTCGTTGGGCGCGGCCACCGGCACCACGCGGTAGTGGCGCGCGTCCAGCGCCTGGGTGATGCGGCGTATGGTGCTGCCCTTGCCGGCCGCATCCACGCCCTCGAACACCAGCACCAGCGAACGCTTTTTGTCGGCCAGTCGCCGGCTCAGGCTGTTGAAGCGCCCCTGCAAGTCCTCCAGCTGTTCGTCGTAACGCTTGCGGCCCAGACGGCGCGTGTAGTCCTGTGCGTCCAGCAGGCTGCGGCCATCGAGCGCCGGCGCGGCCAAAGCCGCCGGGGCGGACGTGGGCGTTTGCGCCGGGTTGTCGTTCAGGCAGGCGGTCAACGCGTCCAGCAGCAGTCGCCCGGCGGTCAGGGAGCGATAGGCCGGGTCGGCGCCTTCGACCACGCGCCAGGGCGCCTCGCCGGTGCTGGTCTTGCGCAGGGCCTCCTCGCTCACCCGAACCCACTCGTCGTGTTGCTCCAGGTGGTCCCACTCGGCGGTGGTCACGCGCCAGGCGGTCTTGGGGTCGGACGCCAGCACCTTGTAGCGCGCCTTGGCGGCTTTTTTGGACAAGTGAAACCACAGCTTGACCAGCACCACACCTTCGGCCACCAGCATGCGCTCGAACTGCCGGATGCGCTCCAGCCGGTGGTGAAAACGGTCGCGCTTGTCGCGCCCGCTCACGCAGTCGCCCATCGGGTCGGCGTACCAAGAGCCGAACAGGATGCCGATGTGGCCCTTGGGCGGCAGCACCTGCCAAAAACGCCACATGTCGGGCCGGCCATCGCCCCCGGACGGGCCAAAGGCCTCGGTGCGGATGTGGCGCGGGTCCATCCATTCGTTGAACAGGTTGACTGTCTCGCCCTTGCCGGCCCCCGGCACGCCATTGACCAGCACCACCACCGCATGTCGCCCCTGGCGCAGCAGCTCGTACTGAGCGCCCAGCAGGGCCTCGCGCAGACGGGGCTCTTCGCGCTTGAAGCTGGCTTTGTCGATCTGGTGGCCAATCTCTGCCGATTCGAACACGGACGTCCTCCGGGTGTGGGTGAACTGCCACTGTAGCAGGGCGTGACAAGTGCATTGAGCGCGCTATAATGCTGGGCTTTTCTGGCAAACCCCGTCGGCCAATACTTTTTACAGACGGGGAAACACCTCGGGAAAATGCTCCCGGCACAGGGCTTGATCTACCCGGTGCTCCATTTTGAAAACATTAGCTAATGACCACCATCCGCGTTAAAGACAACGAGCCGTTTGACGTCGCACTGCGTCGCTTCAAGCGCACCATCGAAAAACTGGGCCTGCTGACCGATCTGCGCGCCCGCGAGTTCTACGAAAAGCCCACTGCCGAGCGCAAGCGCAAGAAGGCTGCTGCCGTCAAGCGCCACTACAAGCGTGTGCGCTCCATGCAGCTGCCCAAGAAGCTGTACTGATCGCGCCGCCGACCCGTTCGGCCACGCACAAGCCCGCTGGAGGACGCTCAGGCGGGCTTTTTTGTTTGTCTCCATCCCCGAGGAACACCACCATGTCGATGAAAGAACAGATCGCCCAGGACATCAAGGCTGCCATGCTGGCCAAAGACGCCCAGCGCCGCGACACCATCCGCCTGCTGCAGGCGGCCATCAAACAAAAAGAGGTGGACGAGCGCATCGAACTCGACGATGCGGGTGTGGTGGCGGTGGTGGACAAGCTGGTGAAACAGCGCAAGGACTCGATCGACGCCTTCCAGAAAGCCGCCCGCCAGGACCTGGTGGACCAAGAGCAGGCCGAACTGGTGATTTTGCAGGCCTACCTGCCGGCGCGGCTGAGCGTCGACGAGGTCGCTGCCGAAGTGCGCGCCATCGTCGCCGAACTGGGCGCCAGCGGTCCCGGCGACATGGGCAAGGTCATGGGCGCCGTCAAGCAGAAACTGGCCGGCAAAGCCGACATGGGTCAGGTCAGTGCCGCGGTGAAAGCGGCCTTGGCTGGCTGAGCCCGCTGCCCTCACCGTCCAGCCACAAGGCACGCACCACCCACAAGCCCGCGTCGCGCAAGCTGGGCGGGGTGAGATCGCTCCAGGCCAGGGCCGAGCGTTGTGCGGCCCCACCAGTGGGTTGCGCGCGGGCCCGCCAGCGGCTCACCAAAGCGGCCATCGCCATCGCCTCATCCGGGTGCCAGGCCAGCCGGTGGACGTGGTCGTCCAAACCCGGTGGGCACGCTTCAGGCGGCCCACCCAACACGCCTGCCTGCTGCAAATGCAGCAAAGCCTCGGTGTGCGCCCGGTCGCGGCGTGCATGGGCGAGTGCCTTGTCGTCATTGACCCCACAGCCCACCCCCGCTACGCCAAACAGCGGCCCGCTGCGCGACCACTGGAAGCTGACGGCCAAAGACAAGCCGTGGGCGTGGCACACGATCCGGTCGCACACACCGTCAGCCGGCTGAGCCGATGAGCTGGCCTGCGGCTGACGCGCCAACGCCTGCCACAGCGGCAACATCGCGCGCCGTGTGATCTGCTGGTGTTGCGCGGCCGACCTGGCGGCCGCCAGCCCATCGGCGCAGGCCAGGCCCTGCAGGTCGCCCACGACGCGGCCGTTGGCGAGCCGGAAGGGCGCGTACACCCGGGCCGCCGGCATCCAGACCTCGCGTTGCTGCGCATCGCCCACCCACATGCGCACCCAGGGCCC
>DASUIK010000231.1:0-2271 GCA_036279795.1 Burkholderiaceae bacterium
ACGCTCAGCATGGCTTCGATGTCTTGCGCATCGATGTTTCGGGTGATGAAGACGATGCGGGTGCGCCGGTCTTCGCTGGGCCAGTTAGGCAGGGTTTCGGGCGGGTGAAACAGGTGTTGCACGCCGTGGATCACCATGGGGTGATCGGGGTCGTCGGCCAGGTGCACGATGCCCTTGACACGCAGGAGATCGTCCCCGCGCATGGCCGACACCATGTCCAGCCAGGCCATCACGCCTTCGCGGGACAGCGGCGTCTCGCGCACGATGACGTGCGACCGGATCTGGTCATCGTGGCGGCTCACATCGCCTGGTGCGGGCGCGGACACCGGGAAGAAATGTGAGCGTTCTTCGGCCCGTGTGGCCGGGCGCCTGGTGGTGCTGGTGTGACCCAGCAACGCCAGCAGCGACGCCAACGCGGCGTCCGGCCCTTCGCTGACAGCGGCCAACGGGTTGATGGTGTGCAGGCGTGCACGCAGCGACCCAAGCGCCGCTGCGGCGGCCAGATCGGTTTTGGTCATCAGCAGTCGGTCGGCCACGGCGGCCTGTTTGACCGCCTCGCGGTACCGGTCCAGTGTGGCCATGCCGTTGAACGCATCGACGGTGCAGGCCACGCCGGCCAGGCGCCAAGGTCGCGACAGACGCGGGTCACCCATGAGGGTGTGCAGGATGGGCGCGGGGTCGGCGAGACCGGTGGTTTCCACCACCACGTGGCGCAGTTCGCCGCGTTGCGCCTGCGTGCTTTGAGCCAGGCGCTCGAACGCCTCGACCAGGTCGCCCCGCACGGTGCAGCAGATGCAGCCGTTGGCCAAAAGCACCATCTGTTCGTTGGTGTGGTCCACCAGGTCGTGGTCCAGACCAACCGCACCGAACTCGTTGATCACCACCGCGGTGCCGTGCATGTTGGGTTGGCGCAGCAGGCGGTTGAGCAGCGTGGTTTTGCCGCTGCCCAGGAAGCCGGTCAACACGGTGATGGGGATGCGTGGACCCGCCTCGGCGGTGCCTGTCGCATCCAGTGGGGGAAAGATGAAGGGCATGGCGGGTCCCTCAGTCGTCAGAGGCGCCCGCCGGGCCATGCAGTCGGGCGAACGATTCGAGCGTGCGGGTGAGGCGGGTGAGGAGCCAGTCGGCCACGGCCTCATCGGCTTCGCCGTCTTCCAGGCGGGTCAGGAGTCCCATCACTGGTTTGGCCTGTTCGTTGATGGGGCCCGGCGCCAGCAGAAAGCCCTCCACCTCTGCCACGCCCAGGCGCTCGCTTTCAGCCCACAGGTAGTCCACGATGTCGAGCTCAAAGTCCTCCAACGACACGCTGACGCCCCCGGTCATGCAGCCGCAGCCAGCGCCCAGCGTCACGTGCTGGGCGGCCAGCCGGCTCCAGAGCTGGGCCAGGCGGTTGGCGCGGGGATCTGCCGCCACGGCGCTGCTCACTGGCCGTCCCAGGCCAGGTCTTCTGCCGGGGCGTCGGCTTGGCCGTTGCGCAGGGCCTGGGTCGCGGTGTGGTCGACCTGGCCACTGGCATCCAGCGCCACCTTGTAGACCTCGCGTGCCATCTGGGCGCTCACGTAGCCTTCGCGAACGTCTTCGGCCACCAGCTCCAGGTCGCGCTCCAGCGGGTTGCCGAAGCCACCGCCACCACCCGACAGCATCTTGTAGGCGTCGCCACGTTCGAGTCGCACGTTGAAGATCTTCGCGTTGGCGTGGTCGGTTTTCCATTCGCCCTTGTGGCGCACGGCGAGGCCGTTGCCCATCGCCTCGCCGCCACCTTCAAGGCCCCAGGGTTTGCAGTGCACGCGGTCGATGCGGGTGGTCACGGTGAAGGGCGAAAGCGCCTGCACCACCATCTCGGCGCCCAGGCCACCCCGGTGGCGACCGGCACCCGCGCTGTCGCGGCGGATTTCGTACTTCTCCACCAGCACCGGGTACTTGGCCTCAAGCTGCTCGGTCGGGCTGTTGTGGGTGTCGCCGTCGTTGATGCAGACCGTCACCGACACGCCGTCTTCGGTGCTCTTGGCGCCCCAGCCGCCGCCCAGCGGACCAATGCCGACGATGAACAGACGACCGTCTTCGGGGCTGATGCCGTGGATGTTGGGAAACACCAGATCCGCATGGTGGCCTGCGATGGAGCGGTGCGGGATGGCCGGTGCGAGCGCCTTGAAGATGGTGTCGATCACCGTCATCGGGAAGGTCATCCACACGCGCATGGGGTAGGGTCGCTCAGCGCTGATCACCGTGCCCATGGGCATGATGACCTTGAGCGGCCGGAACGAACCGTCG
>DASUIK010000232.1:0-2648 GCA_036279795.1 Burkholderiaceae bacterium
CAGCAGCACGGCGTCCATGGCCAACACGGCAGCGGCGTCGCCCGATGTCTTGATCAGCCAGGTGCCGATGTCCAGCTCATTGGTGCGCATGTGCAGGATGGCATCTTCCAACTCGCGGCCCATTTGCAGCGGGTACCAGGCGGCACCTGCGGCTTCGATGCCGGCCACGTCGCTCGGCTGCGCGCCGGTGGGGGCCTTGACCGTGAAGGTGGCGGTGCGTTTGGCGCGGTCGACCTCGACCGTGACGTTGGCGTAGCTCAGCGTGTCACCAGCGATGGTGCGCTGCACCAGCGGCAGCTCGACGCCCTTGGCGTCGGCAGGCCGGTCGCTCAGAGCAGCCAGCTCGAGGGCACGCTCTTGCACCTTGGCGGCAAACTGGGCCGGCTTGGCGATGTGGTCCACCAGCCGCCAGTCTTTGGCTTTCTGGCCGCGAACACCTTCCACGCTGGTGCAGAAGATGTCGGCGAGGTCGTGACGGACTTTCTTCTTGTCGGTCACGCGGGTCAAGCCACCCGTGCCCGGCAACACGCCCAGCAGGGGGACTTCGGGCAGGCTGACGGCGCTGCTGCGGTCGTCCACCAGAACGATCTCGTCGCACGCCAGGGCCAGCTCGTAACCGCCACCGGCACAAGCGCCGTTCACGGCGGCCAGGAACTTCAGGCCGCTGTGTTGCGAGGAGTCTTCCAAGCCGTTGCGGGTCTCGTTGGTGAACTTGCAGAAGTTCACCTTCCAAGCGTGGCTGCTCACGCCCAGCATGAAGATGTTGGCGCCAGAGCAGAACACCTTCTCCTTGGCGCTGGTGACGACCACGGTGCGCACTTCGGGGTGCTCGAAGCGGATGCGGTTGATGGCGTCATTCAGCTCCACGTCCACGCCCAGGTCGTAACTGTTGAGCTTGAGCTTGTAGCCGGGGCGCAGACCGGCGTTCTCATCGAAGTCGGCGGCCAGGGTGGCCACCGGGCCGTTGAAGCTCAGCTTCCAGTGACGGTACTGGCTGGGGTGGGTGCGGTAGTCCACGGGCTCGGCGAGTTGGACCTGGATGGGGGCGGGTGCGTTCATGGGCTGTCTCCTGGTGGTGAGATGCAGCATGTTGCATCTCGTTGACGTGCATCATAGTGCATGTTCGAAAACGACGTCAAGCATTTTTCTGCATGTTTTTAAAAACCTCAGTGCCAGGCGGTTGCACTCACACCGGCAAGCCCAAGGCCTCTCGCACGGTGGCCCGCAGCACCAAAAAGGTCTCGTCCAACGGTTGCTCACTGGTGTTCACGCGGTACTGCGCCTTGGCGTAAAACGCCGAACGCCCTTTGAGGATGTTCTTCAGGTCGTCCATGGCCTCGGCGCTGGCGGCCATGGGGCGCAAATCACCCTGAGCACGCACACGGCCCATGTGGTCTTCGGGGTCGGCCTGGAGCCACACGGTGGTGCAGTGGCCCAGAAGAAGGTTGAAGGTGGCCGCGTCCGACACCAGCCCGCCCGGCGTGGCGAGCACAGCCTCGGGGTAGATCTGAATGGCCTCTTCCACCGCCCTTCTCTCGTAGCGGCGGTAAGCGTTTTGCCCGTACAGGGCCTGGATTTCAGACACGCTGCAACCGGCAAATTTTTCGATTTCGCGGCTCAACTCGACGAAGGGATAGCCCAGGTCATCGGCCAACATTTGCCCCAAGGTGGACTTGCCCGCGCCACGCAAACCGATCAAGGCCACACAGCAGCTTTGCCTCCCCTTTTGAGACGCGGTGCCCAGCATCTCGGCCAGTGCGATGCGCGCGCGGCGCAGCGTGGCCTCATCCTGGTTGGTCAACAACTCGCGGATCAGCAGCCACTCGGACGACTGGGTGGTGACGTCACCCAACAGCTCGGCGGCAGACGCCTGCAGCGCGCTGGCCACCTGCATCAGGAGCAGGATGGACACATTGCCTTCGCCGTACTCCAGATTGGCCAAATGGCGCTCGGACACATCGGCGGCCAGCGCCAGCGCCTTGCGCGTCATGCCCCTGCGCGCGCGCATCGAGCGCACCCGCTCACCCATCTGAACCAGAAAGGGATGGCGCTGGTCGGCAGGCGCTTCGCCCGAAACATGCAATATATTGCTTGACATTCAATTGTTTTTGGATAACCTTCGCTACCTGCACGATATTTCATATTCCCGCAGGACGCAAGCGGAAGAACGAGGAGATGACCATGAACCCCGACGCATTCAAAGCGCTGTTGCAAAAGATCACCAGCGCCATCGGCAGCCGCCCCTTGGACAAGGAGCTGCAAACCTGGCTCAACACCGAACACGGTGCCGGGTCAGCTCTTTACCAACAGTTGAAAGCCGCCTGCGAGGTGGGGGTGGCCGAGGGCTGGTTGTGTCAACGCGAAGGGGGTGGCATCAAATACGGCCGCATCTTCAAGCCCGATGACAGCTTGAACGGTTTTTCGGTGGACGTGGTGGACATGGACAGCATTGCGGGCCCGCACCACACGCATCCCCTGGGCGAGATCGACCTGATCATGCCCCAGGACGACACAGCCACCTTCGACGGCCACGGCGCCGGCTGGCTCGTGTATCGCCCCGGCACCGCCCACCCGCCCACCGTGGCCCACGGGCGCGCGCTGGTGCTGTACCTGCTGCCCGAGGGTCGCATCGAATTCACGCGCTGAAA
>DASUIK010000233.1:0-2499 GCA_036279795.1 Burkholderiaceae bacterium
GGCCGGCTGCTGGGCGTGCTCTTCGTGGAAAGCGAGCAGGACATGCGCTTCAGCTTTGAGGACGAAGACATGCTGGTGGCCCTGGCCGGCCAGGTGGGCGCCACGCTGGCCCACCTGCAAGCCCACAGCGATGCGTC
This sequence comes from Burkholderiaceae bacterium, assembly GCA_036279795.1. Classification (GTDB taxonomy): domain Bacteria; phylum Pseudomonadota; class Gammaproteobacteria; order Burkholderiales; family Burkholderiaceae_C; genus Hydrogenophaga. The sequence continues at coordinate 138 of DASUIK010000233.1, forward strand.
GGAAGCCCCACTGGCCGACACCGGCCCATGCCCACAGACGCAGGACGTGCTGCAGGTGCGTTGCTTTGCGGCCAACCACAGCGTCTTCGTCAACGGCAGCTACCTCATCAAAGGGGTGGCGGGGGCCATCCTGTGCAAGCTGCTGCGCGACCACATGCAACACGGCCGCACCGAGTTCTCCAACCGCGAATTGCGGCTGGACCCCAGCCTGGGCCTGCCCGACGTGGTGGACAACCTGGAAGCGCGGCTGCTGCTGTTGCAGCGCCGCCTGCGCGATCAGGATGTGGGCCTGCGGCTGGAGAAAACCGGCCGTGGCCGCTTCCGCCTCTGCGTGCCTGGGCAGGTGGTGCTGACGCAAGCGTAAAGTGCCTCCTGATGGGCCTCAGGCCTGCAGCCCCAGCGACTGAACCAGCTTGCCCCAATCGCGCTCGCTCAGGTGTGGCCGCACCACGCCCAGCGCCGCCTCGAAGGCCGGCGCCGGTGCGTGGGCACGCATGTCGGCCAGCAAGGCGCAGCGCTCGCCGTGCGCCATGTGGGGCACCAGCCAACGCAGCGTGGTCATCATCTCCTGAGGTGGAATCGATGCCAGCAGCGCATCGTGCAGGGCCGCCAGCTCCGCGTCGCTGTAGTGCGCCCACAGGGCCGCGTTGTGGCGGGTTTCTTCGATCAACATGTGCTCGAAGTTCTCGGCCACGAACAGCGACAGCCGGCGGTACAGCGCCAGGGCGGCGGACTCGCGGTGGGCGGGTGCGCGCTCCAGCAGCGCGTCGAGCTCGGCACGCAGCATGGCGATGTGCTCCAGGTGACCGTGGTGGTCGTCGGCGGCGTGGTCGCTCACGCCCGGCGCTCGGGCGTGCAGGGCGGGGTGCATGAAGCGATCTTCATGCGCCACATGCTGCTCACAAAAATGCAGCAGCTCGCGCAGCGTGTGGGCCATCGCCGACACCTCGACGGGGTCCTGCGTGTCGCAACGACCGAGGGTGAGCAAGGCGTCGGTCATTGCGGCGCGCAAGGCCTTGTGGATGCTGGCATAGAGATCGAGGCGAGGGGTGTCGGTGGTGGCGGCCGACAGGGCCACGGCGCTGATTTCGAGGGCGTTGAATTGCATGAAAAACTCCGGGTGGGCGGTGGCGCACCGTGCGCCTCCGTGCCTGCCATGCAGTCTAGAAATGCCCCCCGAAGTGCGCTGCTAAATAGCGCTTAACGCTTCCCTAAGAATTTCTTAAACAGGGCTTGAACGGCTTTGCATTCAAGCGCAGAACAAGGCGGGAAGCCGAAGACAGTGCTGTAGCACGGCGAGGCGACCCAACGCAGTTATGCGTTTGAAGGAAAAGCCGTTTCAGGCCCGCCCCAGCCGCTGGAACAAGCCCCCAGGCAGCCGCCCAACCTCACCCACCAGCTCCAGTTCGAGCAGCGCCGCCTGCAACTGTGCCGTGGGCCAGCCGGTGCGGGCTTGCAGCGCATCCAGGCTCACCGGGTCGTGGCCCAGTGCCGCCAGCAAGGCCGCATCGCCTGGTGCGGGCAGCTCGGGTGGCTCGTCAGTGAAGGTGGAGGCAGCGGCTGATGGCATCACGTGCAACTCCTCCAGCACGTCCTGCGCCGACTCCACCAGCTTGGCACCCTGGCGGATCAGCGCATGACAGCCGCGCGACTGCGGCGAGTGGATGGAACCGGGAATGGCGAACACGTCCCGCCCCAGGTCCACCGCCAGGCGGGCGGTGATGAGCGAGCCCGACTGCAAGGCCGCCTCCACCACCAGCGTGCCCTGCCCAAGCGCAGCGATGAGCCGGTTGCGTTTGGGAAAGTTGGGCGCCATCGGCGGGGTGCCCAGCGGGTATTCGCTGACCAGCGCCCCACTGCCCGCTATGCGGTGAGCCAACGCTTTGTGCCGCGCTGGGTACACCCGGTCCAGCCCGGTGCCCACCACCGCGATGGTGGGGGCCTGCGCGTCGAGCGCGCCTTCGTGGGCCGCGCCGTCCACCCCCAGGGCCAGACCCGACACCACACACACGCCAGCCTGACCCAAGGAACGCGCAAACTGGCGGGCATTGAGCTGGCCTTGCGGCGTGGGGTTGCGGCTGCCCACAACAGCCACCCTTTGTGGGTGGGCCAGCGCCACCAAGCTGCCGTGCACGAACAGCAGCGTGGGCGGATCGGGCATCTGCAACAGATCGAGGGGGTAAGCCGCGTCCGCCAAGCTCAGCACATGGTGGGCCGGATTGGCCTGCAACCAGGCCCAGGTGGTGTTGAGCTGGCTGGCGCAGTCGGGCGGTGGCGTCAACAACGCGTCGGTCAAGCGCGGCCCCACCAGCGAGGCCAGCACAGCGGGGGGTTGCTCAAACACCTGATGAGGGCCACCCAA
>DASUIK010000234.1:0-17122 GCA_036279795.1 Burkholderiaceae bacterium
CCCATCGTGGGCGTCGAAGTCGCCGTAGGCATGGCCCAGGGTCTGGAGGTGATCGCGCAGCAGGCCGAAATGGGTGGCCTCCTCGTCGGCCACGCGCAGCCAGTCGCGGTAAAACTCGGCCGGCATGCCGGGGAAGCGCGATACCGCGTCCAGCGCGAGGTTGATGGCGTTGAACTCGATGTGGGTGATGGCGTGCAGCAGCGCCGCGAGGCCTTCGGGCGTGAAGGGGCTGCGCGTGGGCACCTGCATGGGCGGCAGCAGCCGCGGGCGCAGGGGGCGGCCGGGCAGGGCGGTGGTGGGTGTGAGCGCGGCGGCCGTGTCGAGAGGCGCCTGAGGCAGGTCGCGCCACAGCGCATGCACCGCATCGACTTTTTTCGTGGGGTCGTTTTCGCACAGGGCGTCCAGGGCACGCTGGCGGATGTCGGCGGGGGCACTCATCCCTACAATTCTAGGTTTTCACCCGCACAGACGAGGGGCAGCGATGGCGATTTACGAACTGGATGGTGTGGCCCCACAGGTGGCAGATTCGGCCTGGGTGGCCGACAGCGCACAGGTGATGGGCAATGTGGCCCTCGGGGACGGGAGCAGCGTGTGGTTTGGCGCCGTGATCCGTGGCGACACGGAAACCATCACGGTTGGCGCCGGCAGCAATGTGCAGGACACCGCAGTGCTGCACGCCGACCATGGTTTTCCGCTCGTGATCGGCGAGCGCGTGACAGTGGGTCATCAGGTCATGTTGCACGGCTGCACCATCGGCGACGAGTCGCTGATCGGCATCGGGGCGGTGGTGCTCAATGGCGCCAAGATTGGCAAACACTGCCTGGTGGGCGCTGGTGCGCTGGTGACCGAAGGCAAGGAATTCCCCGAGGGCTCGATGATCATCGGCAGCCCGGCAAAGGCGGTGCGCCAGTTGAGGCCCGAACAGATCGAGGGCCTCAAGCGCAGTGCCCAGCATTACACCGAGAACGCCGACCGCTACCGCAAAGGCTTGAAGAAGCTCGGCTGAACCCCATTTGTCACCCTTTGCGAAAGAAGGCCCACGCGTGTCAGAACTCCACAAATTCATCTTCGACGGTCTGCCGGTGCGTGGCATGCTGGTGCGTCTGGACGACGCTTGGCGCGACATCCTGCAACGCCGCAAGCAAAGCGGGGCCTACCCACCAGCCGTGACCGAGCTGCTGGGCGAGATGACCGCCGCAGCCGTGCTGATGCAGGCCAACATCAAGTTCAACGGCGCGCTGGTGCTGCAAGTGCATGGCGATGGCCCGGTCAAGCTGGCCGTGGTGGAGGTGCAATCGGACCTGCGCCTGCGCGCGACCGCCACCGTCAACGGTGAGGTGGCGGTGGACGCACCGCTCTCGCACATGGTCAACGTCAACAACCAGGGCCGCTGCGCCATCACCCTGGACCCACAGGACCGCCAGCCTGGTCAGCAGCCCTACCAAGGCGTGGTGCCGCTGCACGGCGACCGCAAGGAAAAGCTGGAGAAGGTCAGCGAGGTGCTGGAACACTACATGTTGCAAAGCGAGCAGTTGGACACCACCCTGGTGCTGGCGGCCGACGAGCACATGGCCGCGGGCCTGCTGATCCAGCGCCTGCCGCTGCAAGGCGAGGCCAACCTCTCTGGCAGTGGCGTGGGCCGTGCGGACGAGGACCAGATCGGCCGCAATGAGGACTACAACCGCATCGCCATCCTGGCCAAGAGCCTCAAGCGCGAGGAATTGCTGGGCCTGGACGCCGACACCATCCTGCACCGCCTGTTCTGGGAAGAGCAGGTGCTGCGTTTTGCGCCGAAGGACGGTGCCCATGCGCCGCGTTTTGCGTGCACTTGCTCGCGCGAGCGGGTGTCGGGCATGTTGCGCAGCCTGGGGCGCGACGAGGTGGAGTCCATCCTGGCCGAACAAGGGCAGGTGGAGGTGGCCTGCGATTTTTGCGGTGCGCAGTACCGCTACGACCCGGTGGATGCGGCCAGTGTTTTCCTGCAACAGGCGCAGATGCCGCCGGGCACCAGCAGCGTGCAGTGAGCGTCAGCCGCCCGGCTGGCGCTGCGCGATCAGATCGCGGAACAGCCGGTGTTCACACCCCGGGTCGCTGCATTTTTCGCAGTTCCAGGGCCGACGGCCTTGCTCCCAGAACAGGTCTTGCGCCGTCACCGTGAGTCCCATGCGGGCGCTCACGGTGCGCAGGGCATGTGAGGTGCGATCGTTGCCCCGGCCGTACACCGTCTGGTAGCTCACGCCCGCCTGCTCCAGCCGCACCCGCAGGATGGTGTCGGTGGCCTGGCGGGCAGCCGGGCTGTCGCGGCACAGGCCATCGTCTACCCAGGGCAGGTCCAGGCCCATCAGCAGCGTGAGGTCGCAGGTTGAGTGATCGGCCAGTGCCCTGGGCCACAAGGACAGGTCGTTGAAATAGTGTTCGCTGTAGGCCGCCACCATCAGCGCTGTGGTGTCGGCCACCACCACCTGTACGCCGGGCTTGGCGCGGACCTGGGCAATGAGTTGGCTTTGGGTGTGTGCCAGTGCGGTTTGTTCGTGTTGCACCGGTGCGCGGCCATGCTGTTCACACCAACTGCGCAGGTGTTCGGTCACCATGTCCACACACAAGCCATGCTGTGTGCGCAGCTGTTCAGACAGGTCTTGGGCCAAGCGGCTCTTGCCGGTGGATTCGGCGCCGAGCAAGGCCACCGTGAACGGCAGGGCGCTCACTTCTTGGGCTGGGCGATTTGGACAAAAACCTCGTTGGGCTTGACCATGCCCAGTTCCTGGCGGGCCAGTTCCTCCACCATGTCCTGACCTTCCTTGAGGTCGCGCACCTCGCTGGCCAGCTGCTCGTTGCGCCATTGAGCGGCGCGGTTGAGCTGCTCTTGCTCGCTCAGTTGCTGCTTGAGGGCATTGACCTGCGGCACACTGCCGCGCCCCAGCCACAGCTGGGCGTGGACGATGCCGAGCAAGGCCAGCAGCAGCAGCGGGACGAGGCGGTTGCCCATCAAGCCGTCTTAACGGAGGTTATAGAACGCATCGCGGCCGGGGTAGCTCGCGATGTCGCCCAGATCTTCCTCGATGCGCAGCAGCTGGTTGTACTTGGCCATGCGGTCCGAGCGGCTCATGGAGCCGGTCTTGATTTGCAACGCGTTCAGGCCCACGGCGATGTCGGCGATGGTGCTGTCCTCGGTCTCGCCCGAGCGGTGCGAGATGACGGCGGTGTAGCCGGCGCGTTTGGCCATCTCGATGGCGGCGAAGGTTTCGCTGAGAGTGCCGATCTGGTTGATCTTGATCAGGATGGAGTTGGCGATGCCCTTCTGGATGCCTTCCTTCAGGATCTTGGTGTTGGTGACGAACAAGTCATCGCCCACCAGCTGCACCTTGGTGCCCAGGCGCTCGGTCAGCAGTTTCCAGCCGTCCCAGTCGCCTTCGTGCATGCCGTCTTCGATGCTGATGATGGGGTATTTGTCGACCCAGGTGGCCAGGATGTTGGTCCACTCTTCGGCACTCAGCACCAGGCCCTCGCCTTCGAGGTGGTACTTGCCGTCCTTGTAGAACTCGCTGGCTGCGCAATCCAGGCCGATGGCGATCTGCTCGCCAGCCACGTAACCTGCGGCAGCGATGGCTTCCAGGATCATCTGGATGGCGGCTTCGTGGCTGGGCACGCTGGGGGCAAAGCCACCTTCGTCACCCACGGCAATGCTCATACCCTTGTCGTGGATGATTTTCTTGAGCGCGTGGAAGACCTCGGCACCGTAACGCACGGCTTCGCGGAAGCTGGGGGCTCCCACGGGAATGATCATGAACTCCTGCAAGTCCAGGTTGTTGTTGGCGTGTGCACCGCCGTTGATGACGTTCATCATCGGCACCGGCATTTGCATGGCAGCGCTGCCACCGAAGTAGCGGTACAGCGGCAGGCCGGCTTCTTCGGCAGCGGCACGGGCCACGGCCATGGACACAGCCAGCATGGCGTTGGCGCCCAGGCGGCTCTTGTTCTCGGTGCCGTCGAGGTCGATCAGGGTCTTGTCCAGGAAGGCCTGCTCGGAGGCGTCCAGGCCCAGCACGGCCTCGCTGATCTCGGTGTTGATGTGCTCCACGGCTTTGAGCACGCCCTTGCCCAGGTAGCGCTTCTTGTCACCGTCGCGCAGCTCGATGGCCTCGCGGCTGCCGGTAGAAGCGCCCGAGGGCACAGCCGCGCGGCCCATGACGCCGCTTTCCAGCAGCACGTCGCATTCGACGGTGGGGTTGCCTCGGCTGTCCAGCACCTCACGGCCGACGATGTCAACGATTGCGCTCATTGTTGTCCTTTCAGATTGATTTCAAAAAACGTGTGAACAAGTTCTGGTGGATCAGAAAACGGGCGCTGCCACGCCTTCGACCAAAACCATGTTGAAAAAAGCGGTGGCACCGGCGCGTTTGGCACGGGCCTGCTTGTACATCTCGTCGTCGTAGAAGGCCTTGGCCACCTCGAAGCTGGGGAAGCGCAGCATGGCAATGCGCGCCGGCTGCCAGTTGCCTTCCATGACCTCGAAGCGGCCACCACGCACCAGGTACTCGCCACCGGCGGCCTTCACGGCGGCTGGGGCTGCGGCCATGTACTGCTTGTATTGCTCGGGGTCGGTGACTTGCATGTCAACGATGATGTAAGCGGGGGTTGTCATGGCGATGGCAAAAGGGGTTCAAGCGTTGAAGTGGTCTTCGAGGAAGCCACTTTGTTTGGTCACACCGTCGAGCGCCACCAATGTTTCCAGCAACGCTTTCATGTGCTTCAGGGGCACGGCATTGGGCCCGTCAGACCAAGCCTCGGCCGGCTTGGGGTGGGTTTCCATGAACAGGCCGGCCACGCCGACCGCCACACCCGCGCGGGCCAGGACGGGCACCATCTCGCGGGCGCCGCCACTGGTGCCACCCAGGCCGCCGGGTTTTTGCACCGAGTGGGTCACGTCGAACACCACCGGTGCGCCGGATTTGCGCATCTCGGCCAGGCTGGTCATGTCGGCCACCAGGTTGTTGTAGCCAAAGCTCACGCCACGCTCGCAGGCCAGGAAACGGTCCTCCGACAAGCCCGCTTCCTTGGCGGCAGCACGGGCCTTGTCGATCACGTTCTTCATGTCCCAGGGCGCGAGGAACTGGCCCTTCTTGATGTTGACCGGTTTGCCCGACTGCGCCACCGCGCGGATGAAGTCGGTCTGCCGGCACAGGAAGGCGGGCGTCTGCAGCACATCCACCACGCTGGCCACCTCGGCCACTTGATCGGCCTCGTGCACGTCGGTCAGGATGGGAAGCTGGAGCTGGCGGCGCACCTCGTCGAGGATCTTCAGACCGGCGTCGAGACCCACGCCACGTTGCGAGGTACCAGACGACCGGTTGGCCTTGTCGAACGAGCCTTTGTAGATGAGCGGAATACCCAACGGAGCACACGCTTCCTTGAGCTGGCCTGCCACGTCAAGCGACATCTGCAGCCCTTCAATGGAGCAGGTGCCCGCGATCAGGAAAAACCGGTGCTCCAGCCCGATGTCAAAGCTGCAGAGTTTCATGTCAAGCCTTTTGTTGGTGGTCCAGCGCCGCCTTGACGAAGGCGTTGAACAGCGGATGACCGTCCCACGGGGTGGACTTGAACTCGGGGTGGAACTGCACACCGATGAACCAGGGGTGTTGGTCTTTGGGCAGTTCGACGATTTCGGTCAGATGCTCGCGTTGGGTGAGGGCCGAAATCACCAGCCCGGCTTCACGCAACTTGTCGAGGTAGTTGACGTTGGCTTCGTAGCGGTGGCGGTGGCGCTCGGTCACCACATCGCCGTAGATCTCGTGCGCCAGCGTGCCTTTTTGCACGTCGGAGCTTTGTGCGCCCAGGCGCATGGTGCCGCCGAGGTCGGAGTTTTCGTCGCGCACCTTGATGCTGCCGTCGGCGTCCTTCCACTCGGTGATCAGGGCGATCACGGGGTGAGGCGTTTCGGGTTCGAACTCGGTGGAGTTGGCGTCTTTCAGGCCGGCTTTGTTGCGGGCGTATTCGATGGTGGCCACCTGCATGCCCAGGCAAATGCCCAGGTAAGGCACCTTGTGCTCGCGGGCGTAGCGGGCGGTGGCAATCTTGCCTTCGATGCCGCGTTTGCCAAAACCGCCGGGCACCAGGATGGCGTCGTATTGGGCCAGTTGGGCCGAGGGGTCACCTTCCATGGTTTCCGAGTCGATGTGCTCGATCTTGACCCGCACATGGTTTTTCATGCCGGCGTGTCGCAGCGCTTCGTTGACCGACTTGTAGCTGTCAGACAGATCGACGTATTTGCCGACCATGGCGATCTTCACCTCACCGCGCGGGTGGGCGGTTTCATACACCAGGTCGTCCCAGCGCTTGAGGTTGGCCGGTGGCGTGTTCAGGCGCAGCTTGTCGCAAATCAGGCCGTCCAGCCCTTGCTCGTGCAGCACACGCGGCACTTTGTAGATGGTGTCCACGTCGGGCATGGAGATCACGCCCCACTGCGCCACGTTGGTGAACAGGCTGATCTTCTCGCGCTCGTCGTCGGGGATGGTGCGGTCGGCACGGCACAACAAGGCATCGGGCTGGATGCCGATTTCGCGCAGCTTTTGCACCGTGTGTTGGGTGGGCTTGGTCTTGAGTTCGCCAGCGGCCGCGATCCAGGGCACGTAGGTCAGGTGCACGAAGGCGGTGTTGTTGGGGCCCAGCCGCAGGCTCAGTTGGCGCACGGCTTCCAGGAAGGGCAGGGACTCGATGTCGCCCACGGTGCCACCAATCTCCACGATGGCCACGTCCACCGCGTCAGGCGTATCAAAACCGGCGCCACGCTTGACGTAGTCCTGGATTTCGTTGGTGACGTGCGGGATGACCTGCACGGTTTTGCCCAGGTAGTCGCCACGGCGCTCTTTTTCGAGCACGCTCTTGTAGATTTGGCCGGTGGTGAAGTTGTTGGCCCGCTTCATCCGGGTGTTGATGAAGCGCTCGTAGTGGCCCAGGTCGAGGTCGGTCTCGGCGCCGTCGTCGGTGACGAACACCTCGCCGTGCTGGAAGGGCGACATGGTGCCCGGGTCCACGTTGAGGTAGGGGTCGAGTTTGATGAGGGTGACGGAGAGGCCGCGCGACTCCAGCAACGCAGCGAGGGAGGCGGAGGCGATTCCCTTGCCCAGGGAAGACACCACACCGCCGGTGACGAACACAAATTTGGTCATGACTCGGGCGAGCTGAACGCTCGCGGAGATGGAAATCGAGATTATAAATGGGCGGTCATGGCGGCACCCGGCCAACTGGACCGGCGAGCCGGGCCCGGTTTTGCCGGGAACTGCTACATTGCCGCCCATGAACGACCTTGCTGGCAAACACATCGTCCTGGGCCTCACAGGGGGCATCGCCTGTTACAAGTCGGCCGAGCTGTGCCGCCAGCTCATCAAGGCCGGCGCCACCGTGCAGGTGGTCATGACGGCCGGCGCCGAGCGCTTCATCACCGCGACCACCATGCAGGCCTTGTCGGGGCGGGCGGTGCACACCTCGCAATGGGACACGCGCGAACCCAATGCCATGCCCCACATCAACCTCAGCCGCGAGGCCGACGCCATCCTGGTCGCGCCGGCCAGCGCCGACTTCATCGCCCAGTTGGCGCTGGGGCAGTCGCAGGAGTTGCTGGGGTTGTTGTGCCTGGCGCGGCCCATCGAGCGTGTGCCGCTGCTGCTGGCGCCGGCCATGAACCGCGAAATGTGGGCCCACCCCGCCACCCAGCGCAACGTGGCCCAGGTGCGGGCCGACGGCGCCACCGTGCTGGCGGTGGGGCAGGGCGACCAGGCGTGTGGCGAAACAGGCGACGGCCGCATGCTGGAGCCCGACGAGCTGCTGCACGATCTGGTGCACTTCTTCCAGCCCAAGACGCTGCTGGGCCAGCACGTGCTGGTGAGCGCCGGCCCCACCTTCGAGGCCATCGACCCCGTGCGTGGCATCACCAACAAGTCCAGCGGCAAGATGGGATTTGCCATTGCACGTGCTGCGCGCGAGGCGGGCGCTGAAGTGACGCTGGTGGCCGGCCCGGTGGCCTTGCCCACGCCGCGTGGCGTGCGCCGGGTGGATGTGGCCTCGGCCCATGACATGCTGTTGGCGGTGGAAGCCGCCGTCCCGCAGGCCACCGTGTTTGTGGCCACGGCGGCGGTGGCCGACTGGCGCCCGGCCAACGCCGCCAGCCAGAAGATCAAAAAAGACGGCAGCGGCCAGGTGCCGGCGCTGGCCTTTGAAGAGAATCCCGACATCCTGGCCCGCGTGGCGGCGAGCGAACGCGCCCGCAGCGGGGCCCTGTTTTGTGTGGGTTTTGCCGCCGAAAGCCACGACCTGGCCCACCACGCCAAGGTCAAACGCGAGCGCAAGGGCGTGCCGCTGCTCGTGGGCAACATCGGCCCCGCCACGTTCGGGCAAGACGAAAACGCGCTGCTGCTGGTGGACGCCGAAGGCACGCGTGAGCTGCCACAAGCCGGCAAACTGGCCCTGGCGCGCCAGTTGGTGGCGGAGATCGCCCGCCGGTTGCCCCGCTGACCGGGGTTTGTCAGCATTTATCTGTGATTGCTTATTAATCGATAATCTGGCCCAAACCCATCTGGAGCCAGGCATGCAACCCTTCGATTTTTCGGTCCCGGCCGCACGGCAACTTTCGGGCATCACACGCAGGCGTTGGCTGGGTGCTGCTGCGCTGGGCGGTATGGCCTTGGCTGCGACGCCCGAAGTGCGGCTGTTTGCCCAGCAGGTTCAGGAGTTCATCGCCGGCCCGCCGGTGCCTGACGTCAAACCGGTGCAGCTCTCGGCCCATGTCTGGATGGTCTACGCCAAGGATGGTTTTCCCACCGCCGAAAACCAGGGCCTGATGGCCTCCATCATTTTTGTCGTCACATCGGCCGGCGTGGTGATGCTGGACAGCGGCGCCTCAGTGCAGATCGGCCGCATGGTCATCCGCATGATCAAGACGGTGACCGACAAGCCGGTGGTGGCGATCTTCAACAGCCACTACCACGGTGACCATTGGCTGGGCAACCACGCCTTTGCCGAGGTTTATGGCGCCCAACTGCCCATTTACGCGTTGCCACACACCATGGATCAGATCAAGGGCCATGAGGGCAGCCTGTGGCGCAGCCTGATGGAACGCTGGACCAACCAGGCCACTATGGGCACCCAGGTGGTCGCGCCCAATCAGGCCACGGAAAATGGCAAAACCTACACCTTTGGCGACGTGACGCTGCGCATGCACCACTATGGTACGGCCCACACACCGTCCGACCTGTGTGTGGAGGTGGTGCAGGACAAGCTCACGTATGTGGGCGATATCGCCATGGGCAACCGCATAGCCAACATCGACGATGGCTCCTACGTGGGCACCTTCAAGTACTACGAGGCTTTGCAGAAAGCCGCTGGCGAGCAGTTGTGGGTGCCTGGCCACGGGCAGGCTGGCAAGACGCTGCTCAAAGACTACGGCGACTTCATGGCCGGCATCTACGAGCCCTGCCTGCAGGCCGTCAAAGACGGTCAGCCCGTGGACGTGGCCCGCGCTGCGGTGCTCAAAGACCCGCGTGTGGCCCGGCGTGCGGCGGCCATGCAGGGCTTCGAGTCCAACATCGGCAAATACGTGAGCCTGGCTTACTTGGAGGCCGAAAAAGAGGCTTTTTGAGCCTTCGTCTTGCGGGGCGGCAGTTCCCACCAGGGCAGCACCTCGCGCAAGGACAAGACCTCGCCGCTGTGTTGCGGCGCGCAGCCCGGCACGCCGCCCAGCTGCTGGTGCCACGCGGGGGTGGCCAGCAGATCACGCAGCGCGCGCACTGCAGGCTGGTCGAGCGCACTTTTCAGGCACACCAGGTGGTAGTTCTCTTGCGCCAGTGGCACAAAACCCAGCCCAAGTTTGTGGGCGGAAGCTTCGGTGCCCAGGCCAACGTCTGCGCTGCCACTGGCCACCGCCTGGGCCACGGCCGCGTGTGAAGGCTCGCAGCGTTCGTAACCCGTTAGTTGGTCCGGCGTCAGGCCGGCTTCGGCCAGCAGCTCGTCCAGCAGCACCCGTGTGCCGGTACCCAGCGCCCGGTTGACGAAACGCGCCCGCCAGTGGGCCGCGCGCAGCAGGCTGTCGATCTTTTTGGGGTTGCCCGTGGCAACGATGAGGCCCTGGGTGCGGCGCGCAAAACCGATCAATTTGTGTTGCCCGGGCCGCAGCAGGTCGCGGTAGGCCTGGGCCGCCAGGCTGGTGGCGGTTGGGTGGTTTCTGACGTGAAAACCCGCCAGCACGCTGCGGCCTTCGTTGAGCGCGCGGATGGCGTCCACGCTGCCGCAGAAGCGGACGTCCAGGTGCAGGCGGCTGGCTGCGGCGTGCTCTTGCAGCAAAGGCAGCGCATCGTCGTGGCTGGCGTACAGGCTCAGCACGTGGTTGTCTTCATCGAAGGCCAGGGCCAGGGTGCGCTCCAGTTCGGCTCGCAAGGCCTCTATCTGGGGCGCCAGCCGGGCTTGGGCCAGGCGCTCGGTCCACAGCAGCTTGTCGGCAAACGCGGTGAGTTGGGCCGACTGTCCTCGCTCCCAGACGATCAGGGGTTGTCCGATGGTTTGTTCCCATTCCTTGAGCAAACCCCACACATGGCGGTAAGAGAGATCGAGCTTGCGTGCGGCTGCCGAGATGGAGCCTTCGCTGCGAACGGCATGCAGCAGGTCCATGAGCTGGTTGCGAATCAGGGTATCGCGCTCGCGGTGGGCGCTGAGTTGGTAGCTGAGGGCGATCTTTCGCATGGCCCGAGTGTGCCGCAGTGTGAACGTATGAAAAGGCCAGCATAAGTTGATGCGGTTTTTCGGAGCCACCGTCGCATGGGGCTAGGATTCGCGCCAATTCTTGCCCGCGCGAATGAACACATTTGTCGACAGCCTCCTCACTGCCCTGCACCTGATCGTCTCCTTCGACGCCGCCTTGTGGGTGGTGGTGGGCCGCTCGTTGGCCGTGAGCGCCACGGCCTGCCTGATCGCCGGCTGGCTGGGTTTGTGGTTGGGGGCTTGGTTGGGCACAGCCCAGTTCAGAGGACGTGAGGTGGTGCTCACCTTGCTCAACACTTGGTTGGCCGTGCCTTCGGTGGTGGTGGGCTTGGTGGTGTACCTGCTGCTTTCGCGAACCGGGCCGCTGGGTTTTCTGGGTTGGCTGTTCAGCTTCAAAGCCATGGTGCTGGCGCAGGCCATCCTGGTGTTGCCGGTGGTCACCGCGCTGGTGCGTCAGGTGGTGACCGACGCCGAGCGCCAGCATGGCGAACAGCTGGCTTCTTTGGGTGCGCGCCCGCTGCTGCGCAGCCTGTTGCTGGCCTGGGACGAGCGCTACACGCTGCTGACGGTGGGCATCACCGCCTTTGGACGAGCCATTTCTGAGGTGGGAGCCGTCATGATCGTCGGCGGCAATATCGACGGTTTCACACGCGTGATGACCACCGCCATTGCGCTGGAAACCAGCAAAGGTGACCTGCCGCTCGCCCTGGGCCTGGGCCTGGTGCTGCTGGCGGTGATGTTGGTTCTCAATGCCCTGGTGTCGCTGCTTAGGCGCTGGCGCGAGCGGGGGGCGCCCTTGTCGTCACCGACCGATGTGGGCACGGGGTGGGCCGCATGAGCCCCTTGTTCGAGTTGGTCAATGCCAGTGTGGTGCTGGGCCGGGTGCAGGCACTGCAGGCAGTGAGCTTGCGCATCCATGCGGGCGAGCGCGTGGCGCTGGTGGGCGCGAACGGCAGTGGCAAGAGCAGCTTGCTCCGCTTGCTCAACGGGCTGGTGTCGCCCAACGAGGGTGCCTGTGTGGTGCCGCCTGTGCGCGCGCAGGCGATGCTGTTCCAGCGGCCACATCTGTTGCGCACCAGTGCCCGCAACAACGTGGCTTTGGGACTGTGGTTGGCGGGCTGGCGTTGGCGCGAAGCCCAGGAGCAGGCGGTGCTGGCTTTGCAGCGCACGGGTTTGGCCGATCTGGCCTTGCGCCAAGGCAGGGAGTTGTCGGGTGGTCAGCAGCAGCGGCTGGCACTGGCACGCGCCTGGGCCAGGCAGCCGCAGGCGCTGTTGCTGGACGAACCCACGGCCAGCCTTGATCCACATGCGAAGCGTGAGGTGGAAGCGTTGATTGCCGAATTTGCCAACAGCGGTGGGTCGCCGCCGATGACCTTGGTGTTCGCCAGCCACAACCTGGGCCAGGTCAAGCGCCTGGCCAGTCGGGTGGTCTATCTGGAGCGGGGGCGGCTGCTGGCCGATGTGCCGGTGGCCAGCTTTTTTGATGATGCACAGTTGCTGCGCATCAGTCCGCAGGCGCACAGTTTTGTGCGCAGCGAATCCGCCTGAGGTTTCAGCGCCGGCGCGGGCCGGGGGTCGACGGGCCGCGGCCTTCGATGTGGCGGAAGGTGATGCGGCCCTTGGTCAGGTCGTAGGGCGACATTTCCAGCGAGACCTTGTCGCCCGCCAAGATGCGGATGTGGTTCTTCTTCATGCGGCCGGCCGAGTAGGCGATCAGCTCGTGGCCGTTGTCCAGCGTGACGCGAAAACGGGTGTCGGGCAGGACTTCTGTGACCTTGCCGCTCATTTCAATGTGTTCTTCCTTGGCCATGTGGCTCCTTCAAAGCTTGTTCCGTGGGGATGTCTTGTGGCGCTGAGCGAAACAGGTCTCAACGCTGCGCATGGGGCAGACCACCGTTGGCGTGGCGGTGGTGGCATCTCGGGCGGGAAGCGGATGCGGGCCGGCTGTGCAGATAACCCGGCATTATAGCGCGATGCCCGAAAATTGCCCGAGGCAGGCCTCAAGGGCGCCGGCCCAGCTTGCGGTACACCGTGGCGCGGCTGATGCCCAGCGCGCGGGCGGCTTCCATCACGTTGCCTCGTGCGGCCAGCACGGCCTGTTTGATCAGGGCCGTTTCGATGTCCTTGAGCGCCGCTCCCCGTCCGGCTGCCCCTTCGCCGTTCAGGTTGGCCAGCACCTGCAGGCGCAGGCCTGACCACAAGGGCAGCTCGGTCGCAGCACGCCGGGCACGGGCGGCGTCGAACAGGTGCTCCCAGGGCAGAGCAAACAGGTCGCCACAATGCAGTCGCGAGGTATTCCGAGGCAGGGCCAGCATGTCGCTGGCGGCGCGGTTGTGGCCCACCACCAAACCGTCGCTGTCCAGGCAGAGCAGGCCATCACCGTCGTCGCCCAGGTGCTGGCCAGGCCAGTTCAGGCGCAGCAACACGGCGTGGGCTTGGTCGAGCACCAGGGCATTTTCGATGCTGCGCGCAGACTGTGTGACCAGGTGTTTGAGGGCGGGGCGTTCCGCCACGTCCACGCCGGTCAGGTCCAGCATGCCCACACATTCGCCCTGCGGCCCCCACAGCGGTGCGCCGGCGCAACTGTAGTGGCCGTTGGCATCAAAAAAGTGCTCGCCCCGGTGCAGCCAGACCGGTTGCTGCTCGGCCAGCGCCGCGCCGATGGCCGTGGTGCCCACCGCCTGCTCCGACAAATCCACCCCTACCCGGGCGATGGCGGTGGCTCGCGGCTCGGCCGGGTCGATGGGGCCGTCCACGGTGATGACCACACCCTGCGCGTTGGTGAGGATGGCGAAATAGCGGGTGTCGGCCATGGCGCGGGCCAGCTTGTGCAGCGTGGGCTGTGCCGCGCGTATCAAGGGCTGGTTGCTTTCAACGATGCGCCGGACGTCGCCGGCACTGACGGCGTCGAACACCACGGCCTCGCCGCTGTGCCGTCCGCGTGCCAGGCAGCGCTGCCATGAGCGCTCTATCCATGGCTCGATGCCGGTGCCGCTGTGCCCCTCCAGCATCACGGAACGCCGTGCAGTGGCGATCAGGTGGAGGCGGTCTTGGTCGGACGAGGAGGGGGACAGGGCGTGGGTCATGGTGGGCGAGCGAGTTGGCCCATTGTCTGCCCATGTGCTTGCCCGAGCAAGGCACTTAGCTGGACGCTCGTGTGTGTGTCTCAGATTGAGAATTTCTGCATCACCTGGGCACTCATTTCGGGTTTACCCCTAAGGGCTGTGGGGTTGGGTTTTTTTACATTGCTTGTGCAATCTCGTTCATAGGCACAGCGTCACATACGTATCGGATCGCTGCCACCCAACCAGGAGACCTCTCATGCAGAAAGTCCTGCACATCAACCCGGACAAATGCACCGGCTGTTTGCAGTGCGAAATGGCGTGTTCCTTCGAGAACTACGGCACCTACGCCACCTCCAAATCGCGCATCAAGGTCTTTGACTTCCACCACACGGGCAAAAAAGTGCCCTACACCTGCACCCAGTGCGACGAGGCCTGGTGTCTGCACGCCTGCCCGGTGGAGGCCATCACCGTGGACAAGCTGACCGGCGCCAAGGTGGTGAACGAAACCACCTGCGTGGGCTGCAAGGTCTGCACCATCGCTTGCCCGTTTGGCACGGTGAACTATGTGCAGGAAACCGGCAAGGTGCAGAAGTGCGATCTGTGCGGTGGTGAACCCGCCTGCGCCGACGCCTGCCCCACCGGTGCCATCACCTTCATCGACGCCAACTGGACCGGCATCTCCAAGATGCAGCAGTGGGCCGACAAACTGGGCAACCAGCCTTCCGCCGCTTAAGGAGAACCATCATGTCTTGGGCTGGAAAAATCCTCCGTGTCAACCTGACCGCCGGCACCGTGGCCGTGGAGCCGCTGCGCATGGACTGGGCGCGCGCCTACATCGGCTCGCGCGGGCTGGGCAGCAAATACCTCATCAGCGAAATCGACCCCAAGGTCGACCCGCTGTCGCCGGACAACAAAATCATCTGGGCCACCGGCCCGCTGACCGGCACCATGGCGTCCACCGGCGGGCGCTACACCGTCATCACCAAAGGGCCGCTGACCGGTGCCATCGCCTGCTCCAACTCGGGCGGCTACTGGGGCGCCGAGCTCAAGATGGCCGGCTGGGACATGATCATTTTTGAGGGCAAGAGCCCGAAGCCGGTTTACCTCTACATCAACGACGACACCGTCGAACTGCGCGATGCCGGGCACCTGTGGGGCCAGAGCGTGTGGAAAACCGAAGAGGCGCTCAAGACCAGCCTGCAAGACCCGCTGCTGCGCGTTTCCAGCATCGGCAAGTCGGGCGAAAACGGCGTGTTGTACGCGGCCGTGGTGAACGACTTGCACCGTGCGGCTGGCCGCTCGGGCGTGGGTGCCGTGATGGGCAGCAAAAACCTCAAAGCCATTGCGGTGCGTGGCACCAAGGGCGTGGGCAACCTGCGTGACCCCAAGGCCTTCATGCAGGTCACCAAAGAGAAGAAAAAGATCCTCGCCGAGAACGCCGTCACCGGCCAGGGCCTGCCTGCCTACGGCACCCAGGTGCTGATGAACGTGATCAACGAAATCGGCGGCCTGCCCACGCGCAACCACCGCGATGTGCAGTTCGAAGGCGCCAAGGACATCTCGGCCGAAGCCATGGCCACGCCACGCGCCACCGATGGCAAGAAGCACCTGGTGACCAACCAGGCCTGCTTTGGCTGCACCATCGCCTGCGGGCGCATCAGCAAGATGGACGAGGGCCACTTCACCGTGCAGAACAAGCCGCAGTACTGGGGCGCCAGCGGTGGCCTGGAATACGAAGCGGCCTGGGCGCTGGGCGCGGCCAACGGCGTGAACGATCTGGAAGCGCTGCAATACGCCAACCTCTTGTGCAACGAAGAGGGTTTTGATCCCATCAGCTTTGGCGCCACGGTGGGCGCGGTGATGGAACTGTATGAAATGGGCGTGCTGACCAAGGAGCAACTCGGTATCGAGGCGCCGTTCGGTTCGGCCAAGGCGCTGGCCTACTTTGCCGAGATCACCGCCAAGGGCGAGGGCTTTGGCAAGGAAATCGGCCAAGGTTCCAAGCGGCTGACCGCCAAGTACGGCCACCCCGACCTGTCCATGAGCGTCAAAGGCCAGGAGTTCCCTGCCTACGACGGCCGTGCGATCCAGGGCATTGGCCTGGCCTACGCCACCAGCAACCGCGGCGCCTGCCACCTGCGCGGTTACACCATCGCGTCTGAGGTGCTGGGCATCCCGGTCAAGACCGAACCCACCGAAAGCGAAGGCAAACCAGAGTTGGTCAAGGCCTTCCAGGACGCCACCGCCGCTTTCGACTCCTCGGGCTTGTGCATCTTCACCACCTTCGCCTGGAGCCTGCCCGACCTGGCGCCCCAGTTGCAAGCGGCGTGTGACGACGCCTACACCACCGAAGAGCTGGAGAAGATCGGCGAGCGCATCTGGAACATGGAGCGTGAGTTCAACAACGCCGCCGGCTTTACCGCCAAGGACGATTCGTTGCCCAAGCGCCTGCTCACCGAAGCCGCCAAGACCGGTGGCTCCAAGGGCATGGTCAGCAAGCTGCCCGAGATGCTGCCCAAGTACTACGCCGCGCGTGGCTGGGACAGCGAGGGTCGCCCGACCGCCGAGACCAAGGCGCGCCTGAGCCTTTGATCTTGCCCTTGATCTTGCGGTAGAGCGCATCACGAAGCGGCTCACGGTCCTCCACGGGGCCTGGGCCGCTTCCACTTTCTGGAGTGATTCATGACCCACCACGTCATCCTCGGTGCCGGCCCCGCCGGCGTCATCGCGGCCGAAACCATACGCAAACACGCGCCCGCCGACACCATCACCCTGGTGGGCGACGAGCCGGAACAGCCGTACTCGCGCATGGCCATCCCCTACCTGCTGATCGGCAACATCGATGAGCCCGGCACCTACCTGCGCAAGACGGCCGACCACTTTGAGCGCCTGCGCATCACCCAGGTGCGTGCCAAGGCCACTGCGGTGGACAGTGCGAAGCGCACCGTCACGCTGGACGACGGGCAGACGCTGGGCTTCGACAAGCTGCTGATCGCCACCGGTTCGCACCCGGTGCGCCCGCCCATCCCTGGCATGGACAGCGCGGGTGTGCACCCCTGCTGGACGCTGGAAGACGCCCGCGCCATCGCGCGCCTGGCCCAGCCCGGTGCGCGCGTGCTGCAAATGGGCGCTGGCTTCATCGGCTGCATCATCATGGAAGCGCTCAAGCAGCGCGGTGTGCAGCTCAGCGTGGTGGAAATGGGCGACCGCATGGTGCCGCGCATGATGGGCCCCACCGCCGGCGGCATGATCCGCGACTGGTGCGAGAAGCAAGGTGTGCAGGTGTTCACGGGCACCAAGGTGGAGGCCAT
>DASUIK010000235.1:0-4583 GCA_036279795.1 Burkholderiaceae bacterium
TGGCCGACAAAAAGACCGGCCTGTTCAACATGTTCGACGTGTTGGGCCTGAACTGAGGCCTGTGCCGCGCAAGCCATGAGCGCCCTGCAGCTGTTGGCCCAGGCCGATGCCCTGGGCCGCGCCGTGGCCCTGCTGTTGCTGCTCATGTCGGTGGGCAGCTGGGTGGTGCTGTTGTGGAAGTTCTGGTTGCTGCGCCGTGCGGCGGCCGATCTCAACCTCGGTGTGTCCGTGTTTTGGCAATCGCCCACACTGGTCGACGCCTTGCCCCGCCTGCAGCAACTGGACCGCGAAGCGGTGCTGGCACCCCTGGTGTTGGCCGCCCACCAGGTGGACACCGCCCGCCACGCGGTGGATGCGCCCACCACCCTCGCCGCCTCGGCCGACGTGTCGCACCAGCTCACCCGGGTGCTGCGCCAGGCCTTGCACGCAGTGCTCAACCGCCTGCGAGCCGGCCAGGTGCTGCTGGCCAGTGTGGGGGCCACCGCGCCTTTCGTGGGTTTGTTGGGCACGGTCTGGGGCATTTTCAACGCACTGACTGGCATCGCCGATCAGGGCCAGGTGTCCATCGGCCAGGTGTCGGGCCCGGTCGGTGAGGCCTTGGTCATGACCGCCGCAGGCCTGTTTGTCGCCATTCCCGCCGTGCTGGCCTACAACGTGCTCGGCCGGCGCATCGCGCGCATCGAGGCCGACCTCGAAGGCTTTGCTCGGGACTTGAGAGATCTGGTCGCAGAGGCCAACAAATGAGTTTCGGGCAACTCGAACGCGATGGCTTCGACACCGCCGGCTCCACGCCCATGAGCGACATCAACGTCACGCCCCTGGTGGACGTGATGCTGGTGCTGCTGGTCATCTTCATGATCACCGCGCCGCTGATGGTCAGCGGCCTCAAGATCGACCTGCCCCAGGCCCAGGCCACGGCGCCGGTCAAGACGGCGGGCTCGGTGTCGGTGGTGCTGGACCGCGAACTGCACCTGTTCGTGGACGAACGCCCGGTGCCGGCCGATGCCCTGGAGCGCCAACTCACCGATATCGCCCGCACCGACCCCGACACCGAGGTGCTGCTGCGTGTGGACGCCACCGTGCCCTATGGCCGGGTGGCCGCGCTCATTGGCCAGGTGCAGGGTGCCGGCCTGTCGCGCATTGGTTTCGTGGCCGAACCAGGCCAGACGCCGGCGCCCACCCGCTGAACGCCTAAAATCGCAGCACGGCGGCCCCAGGCGGGCCGCGCCCCTTTTTTGGCCCCGCCCCCATGCAAGACAAATACACCCCGCAAGACGTGGAGCGCGCAGCCCACGCCCACTGGACGGCCACCGATGCCTACCGCGTGACCGAGGACGAGAACAAGAAGAAGTTCTACGCCTGCTCCATGCTGCCCTACCCCAGCGGCAAGCTGCACATGGGTCACGTGCGCAACTACACCATCAACGACATGCTCACGCGCCACCTGCGCATGAAGGGCCACAACGTCTTGATGCCCATGGGTTGGGACGCCTTCGGCTTGCCGGCGGAGAACGCGGCGCTGAAGAACAAGGTGCCACCCGCCAAGTGGACCTACGAGAACATCGCCTACATGAAGAAGCAGATGCAGGCGATGGGACTGGCCATCGACTGGTCGCGCGAAGTCGCCACCTGCTCGCCCGAGTACTACAAGTGGAACCAATGGCTGTTCCTCAAGATGCTGGAAAAAGGCATCGCCTACCGCAAGACCCAGGTCGTCAACTGGGACCCGGTGGACCAGACGGTGCTGGCCAACGAGCAGGTCATCGACGGCCGGGGCTGGCGCACCGGTGCGCTGGTGGAAAAGCGCGAGATCCCCGGCTACTACCTCAAGATCACCGACTACGCACAAGAGCTGCTGGACCACGTCCAGATGGGCAACGAGAAGGCCACGCTGACCGGCTGGCCCGACAAGGTGCGGCTGATGCAGGAGAACTGGATCGGCAAGAGCGAAGGCGTGCGTTTCGCTTTCGCCCACGATATCCGCGATGCCACTGGCGCGCTGATCGGTGATGGTCGCATGTACGTGTTCACCACGCGCGCCGATACCATCATGGGCGTGACCTTCTGCGCCGTGGCGCCCGAACACCCACTGGCCGCGCACGCCGCCGCCGGCAACCCCGCGTTGGCCGCCTTCATCGAGGAATGCAAGACCGGTGGCACCACCGAGGCCGAACTGGCCACGCAGGAAAAGAAGGGCATGCCCACGGGCCTGCAGGTCACACACCCGCTGACCGGTGCAAAGGTGGATGTGTGGGTGGGCAACTACGTGCTGATGAGCTACGGCGACGGCGCCGTGATGGGCGTGCCCGCGCACGACGAACGCGACTTCGCCTTTGCGCTCAAGTACCAGTTGCCCATCAAGCAAGTGGTGGCGGTTGAAGGCGAGCCCTACAGCACCACCCAGTGGGCCGACTGGTACGGCGACAAACAACGCGGCGTGTGTGTCAACAGCGGCGTGCTCGACGGCCTGGCCTACAAGGCCGCCGTCGACAAAGTGGCTGAACTGCTGGGCCCGCTGGGCGAGAAGAAAACCACCTGGCGCCTGCGCGACTGGGGCGTGAGCCGCCAGCGCTACTGGGGCACACCCATCCCCATCATCCACTGCGACGAACACGGCGCGGTGCCGGTGCCCGAGAAAGACCTGCCGGTGGTGCTGCCCGAGGACTGCGTGCCCGATGGCAGCGGCAACCCGCTGCACAAGCACGAAGGTTTCCACGCCGGTGTCACCTGCCCCATCTGCGGCAAGTCGGCCAAGCGCGAGACCGACACCATGGACACCTTCGTGGATTCGTCCTGGTACTTCATGCGCTATTGCGATCCGACGAACGCCGAAAAAATGGTGGCCGAAGGCGCGGACTACTGGATGCCGATGGACCAGTACATCGGCGGCATCGAACACGCCATCCTGCACCTGCTGTACGCGCGCTTCTGGACCAAGGTCATGCGCGACCTGGGCCTGGTCAAGGTCGATGAGCCCTTCACCAAGCTGCTCACGCAGGGCATGGTGCTCAACCACATCTACAGCCGCCGCACCGCCAAGGGCGGCAAGGACTACTTCTGGCCGCACGACGTGGAGCATGTGCTGGACGAAGGCGGCAAGATCATCGGCGCCAAGCTCAAGAACGAAGCCACCAGCGGCGACGGCATGCTGCCCGTGGGCACGCCCATCGACTACGAGGGCGTGGGCACCATGTCCAAGTCCAAGAACAATGGCGTGGACCCGCAGGACCTGATCGAGAAGTACGGCGCCGACACGGCCCGCCTGTACACCATGTTCACCGCCCCGCCCGAAGCCACGCTGGAGTGGAACGACGCGGCGGTGGAAGGCAGCTACCGCTTCCTGCGCCGGGTGTGGAACTTCGGCCTCAAGCTCTCGGCCATCGACCGCGACGCTGCCATGGCCAGCGTGGCCGGTGCCAGCAGCCTGCAGGACGTGCAATTTGGCAAAGAGGCCAAGGCCCTGCGCCTGGAAATCCACAACGTGCTCAAGCAGGTGGACTACGACTACCAGCGCATGCAGTACAACACCGTGGTTTCGGGTGCGATGAAGATGATCAACGCGCTCGAAGACTTCAAGGCCACCGATTCGGCCGGTGCCCAGGTGGCACTGATCGAAGGCTTTGGCATCCTGCTGCGTTGCCTCTACCCCGCCACGCCCCACATCGCCCACAGCCTGTGGACGGGCCTGGGCTACGCCGGTGCGCTGGGCGACCTGCTCGATGCGCCCTGGCCGCAGGTGGATGCTGGCGCCCTGGTGCAGGACGAGATCGAGCTCATGCTGCAGGTCAACGGCAAGCTGCGTGGCTCCATCCACGTGCCCGCCCAGGCCGACAAGGCCGAGATCGAGCGCATTGCGCTGGCCAGCGAGGCCTTTGTGGCCCAGGCCGCAGGCGCTCATCCGAAGCGCGTGATCGTGGTGCCAGGTCGTCTGGTGAACGTGGTGGTCTGACCCCATGAACAAACGCACACTGCTCAGTTTGGCCCCGGTGGCCCTGTTGTCTGCCTGCGGATTCCGGCTGCGTGGCGTGCCGGAGTTCGGGTTTGGCTCGCTCTACATCGCGGCCCCTGCCAGCTCGCCGCTGGCGCGTGAGCTGCAGCGCACACTCGACGGATCGGGCAGCCAGCTCAAGCTGCTGCGCGACCCGGCCAGCATGCCGACGGCAGAGGCCATCTTCGATCTGCTGCAGGAGCAGCAGGAGCGTGTGGTGGTGGGCCTCAATGCGTCGGGACAGGTGCGCGAGCTGCAACTGCGCTTGCGTATCAAGTTCCGCCTGCGCACGCCCACCGGCGTGGAGCTGATCCCGGACACCGAGCTGCTGCAGCAGCGCGACATCAGCTACAACGAAACCATTGCACTGGCCAAGGAGGCCGAAGAGGCGCTGCTCTACCGCGACATGCGGACGGATCTGGTGCAGCAGCTCATGCGCCGTCTGGCCGCTGCCAAGCGCTAGGAGCAGCTCACAGAACTCCCCTGGCGTTGTTGTCTCGCCTTGTCGTACTAGTCGTGCTGCCTGCGGCGAAACGCCTGGCCATGGCTGCTTCGCTGAGTTTTGTGAGCTGCTCTAAGAATGTGCGCGCTCAGG
>DASUIK010000236.1:0-2403 GCA_036279795.1 Burkholderiaceae bacterium
GCGCATGTCGCTGAGCGCGCGCTCCAGAAAGCCACCGCGCGCAGCCAGCGACAACATGCGCATGCTGGAGGTGATCCACTGCTGCGACTCGCCGCTTTGCCCCACCGGCATGAAGAACTCGATGGCGCGGTCCACCGTGCCGCTGGCATCGGCGGTGGGCACGGGCAGGAAGGAGACGATGAGGTAGAGCGTCTTCTGGCCCTCGTGCGTCCAGTACTCGATCTTGTCTGCCACCGCGTCGAGCGCGCCTTTGGGCCGGCTTTCGATCACCGTGCGCATCGGGTCCACCAGCGGGGTGGGCGCGGTGGCTTTGGCGTCGACCGGCGTCACCTCCAGCACCGCACCCAGAATGCTGTTGGGCCGGTAGGTGGCCAGGCCCTTGAGGCCGGCGCGCCAGGCGCTGAGGTACAAGTCCTTGAAATCGCCGTAGGGGCAGTCGGCGGGCACGTTCACCGTTTTGGAAATGGCCGTGTCCACAAAAGGTTGCACCGCCTCCATCATGGCGATGTGGTCGTTAGCGCCCATCTCCAGCGCGGTCACAAAGGCTTCGGTCAACGGGGCATCAGGGCCATTGAGGTGGCGGAACAGCCGCCACGCGTGGTCTTGCACCTCGTAGCTGCGCTGGCTCCCATCGGCCTCGCGCTTCTTGCGGGTGTATGTCCACGAAAACGCGGGTTCGATGCCGTTGGACGCGTTGTCTGCAAACGCCAAACTCACCGTGCCCGTGGGCGCGATGGACAGCAGGTGGCTGTTGCGGATGCCGTGGGTGCGAATGGCCTGTTGCAGCTCGGCCGGCAAGCGGCTGGCAAAGGTGCCCGCTTCCAGGTAGGTCGCCACGTCCAGCACTGGAAAAGCGCCCTTCTCTTGCGCCAGCGCCACCGACGCGCCGTAGGCCGCGTCGCGCATGGCCTCGGCGATGCGGGCCGCCATGGCGCGGCCCTCGGGCGCGTCGTAGCGCAGGCCCAGCAGCGTGAGCGCGTTGCCCAGGCCAGTGAAGCCCACGCCAATGCGCCGCTTGGCCTGCGCCTCGCGCGCCTGCTCGGGCAGCGGCCAGTGGGTCAGGTCCAGCACGTTGTCCAGCGCCCGCACCTGCAAGGCCACGCTCTCGGCAAAAGCCGCGAAGTCGAACGCAGGCAAACCGCCGTGGCCAAACGGGTGGCGCACAAAACGCGTGAGGATGACCGGGCCGAGGTCGCAGCAGCCATAGGGGGGCAGCGGCTGTTCGCCACAAGGGTTGGTCGCGGTGATGGCCTCGATGGCGCGCAGGTTGTTGTCGCGCTGGATCTGGTCGAGAAAGAGGATGCCGGGTTCGGCGAAGTCGTAGGCCGAACGCATGATGGTGTCCCACAGCTCGCGCGCGGGCAAGGTTCGGTAGACCCACTGGCCATCGTCGCGCTGGTGGGCGCCGGCGGCGCACAAGGCCTCGCCGGGGTGGGCAGCGTGCACCAGGTCCCACGGTTGGTCGTTGGCCACGGCCTGCATGAAGGCATCGCTCACGCCCACCGACACGTTGAAGTTGTTCCAGCGCCCGGGCGTGCGTTTGGCGGTGATGAATTCGAGCACGTCGGGGTGGTCGATGCGCAGCACGCCCATTTGGGCGCCGCGCCTCGCGCCAGCGCTTTCCACGGTGGCGCAGGACTGGTCGAACACGTTGATGTAGCTGCACGGGCCCGAGGCGGTTGACGCCGTGCCCTTGACGCGCGCGCCACGCGGGCGTATGCGGGAGAAGTCGTAGCCCACGCCACCACCTCGGCGCATGGTTTCGGCGGCTTCGCGCAGGGCTTCGTAGATGCCGGGGAAGCCAGCCTCATCGCGGCCCTGGATGCAGTCGCCCACAGGCTGCACGAAGCAGTTGATGAGTGTGGCCTGTATGCCGGCACCGGCCGCACTCATGATGCGCCCGGCGCCGATGGCGCCTGCCTCCAGATTGCGGCGGAACAAGGCCTCGAACGGCGCCTGCTTGTCGGGCGCCTCCACCGAGGCCAGGGCACGGGCCACGCGGTCGAACAGCGCGGCGGCGTCCGTTTCGCCGTGTTTGAGGTATTTCTCGCGCAGCACGTCGGTGCTGATGTCCTGCGGCGGCAGGGTCAGGCTGGGGTTCAGGGGGTCGCGGTTCATGCGGGGGCTCCGGTGGCAGGCACACCGCCCATGGTGTCACGAACCCCGGCCAGCAGCCAGCGCAACAGGTCGGCCACCGGTCGGATTTCGTCGCCGAACGGCAAGCGCCCCGCCCCTCTGAAGAAGAGGCCGCGCTGGGCATCGCCTTCCAACGCATGGCCCAGTTGCTGGTCGATGCAGAACTGGCCGATCTCGCTTTTGCCGTCGCGCAGGCCACACTGGGCCAGGCAGTCGAACGACAGGTTGCACTTGCGTTTGACGTGGGCCACAGCCTTGAGCTTGGGC
>DASUIK010000237.1:0-8114 GCA_036279795.1 Burkholderiaceae bacterium
TGCAGCATGGCCGGCCAGAACAGGGTGTGGAAGGTGATGATGTCCTTGCCGATGAAGTGGAACTGCTCCACCGCCGGATCGGCCAGGAAGGCATTGAAGTCGCGTCCGGTCTTGTCGAAGTGGTTCTTGAGCGAGGCGAGGTAGCCCACCGGCGCGTCCAGCCAGACGTAGAAGTACTTGCCCGGTGCATCGGGGATCTCGATGCCGAAGTAGGGCGCGTCGCGGCTGATGTCCCAGTCACCCATCTTGGGCTTGCCGTCTTCACCGGGCTCGATCCATTCGCGAATCTTGTTGAGCACCTCGGGCTGCACCGCGCCGCTGGTGGTCCAGGCTTTCAGGAAGTCCAGGCAGCGCGGGTCGGACAGCTTGAAGAAGAAGTGTTCCGAGGTCTTGAGCACCGGCTCGGCGCCCGACAGGGCCGAGTAGGGGTTCTTCAGTTCGGTGGGCGAATAGACAGCGGAGCAGACTTCGCAGTTGTCGCCGTACTGGTCTTTGGCGCCGCACTTGGGGCACTCGCCCTTGATGAAGCGGTCGGGCAGAAACATGTTCTTCTGCGGGTCGAAGAACTGCTCGATGGTGCGGGTTTCAATCAGGCCATTGGCCTTGAGCGCGCGGTAGATGTCCTGCGCCAACTGGTGGTTCTCGGGGCCGTCGGTGCTGTGCCAGTTGTCGAAGGCGATGTGGAAGCCGTCGAGGTAGGGCTTGCGGCCGGCGGCGATGTCGGCCACGAACTGCTGGGGGGTTTTTCCAGCCTTTTCCGCCGCGATCATGATGGGGGCACCGTGGGCGTCGTCGGCGCAGACGAAGTGCACCTCGTGCCCCAGCATGCGCTGGAACCGCACCCAGATGTCGGCCTGGATGTATTCCATGATGTGGCCGATGTGGAAATGGCCATTCGCATAAGGCAGGGCGGTGGTGACAAACAGGCGGCGGGGCGTCATGGTCGGTGCGGGGTACGTGTCGCGGAAAGCCTTGGATTGTAGGTGGCGGTCGTTTGTCCGCTATCCGATTGCCGTGGGTGTGTTGGCGATCGACATGACAAGGCGTACACCGTCCATATCGCTACAATTGCTAAAAAATATCAAATAGTCGCTCAAGGGTGTCAATGTCGGCCAGGCCGGCGGCACCAGGGCGCACAGGGAGTTGTCATGAAACCAAGCGCAGCGCGCCCATGGGGGGCGTCCGTGTCGCGCCGCACCCTTGTATCGGGTGTGGTGGCATCTTTGGCCTGCCCAGCACTGGCAATCCCAACGCCAACCGAGATCCACCTGGCGTCCGACGCCTGGCATGGACTCACACGCAAAGACGGGACAGGTCTGTATTTCGATCTGATCCGCGCCGTGTACGAACGCCACGGTATCCGGCTGCGGATCGACATTTACCCCTACGCCCGAGCGGTTTACCTGGTGCAGACCAAACGGGTCGATGCGTGGGTGGCCTCGTTCATGAACGAAAAGCCTTTTGCCCTGTACCCGCGCTGGCACTTCGATCGCAACGTGCAGCAGGTGCTGTACCGCACGCGACCCGGCTACCAGTTTGCGGGCAGTGCCGACCTGCGCGGCAAGCGGGTGGCATGGTTGCGCGATTTTGGGCTCGACAAATACATTGCCGAACCCGTTCACATGGTGGAGGTGGACACCATTCGGAGCGCCATGCAAATGCTGGAGGCTGGCCGCGTCGACTACTTCATCGGTGCCCAGTCCGACCTGGCCGACGACATCCGCACGCGCCAGGTCGACATGAGCGGGTTCGAACAGGCTTTTTTGATGCACCTGGGCCTGTACCTCGCCTTTGCCGACACACCACGCGGCGAGCGCCTGCGCCGCCTGTGGGACGACGAAATGGAGACGCTGCACAAATCCGACGTCTTCAAAGCCATCTTCAAGAAGGCTGGCTTCGACTACCCCTACTGAGCCGTGCACCCCATGTTGTTTGCTCAGGCGCTGGCATGAACTCCATACAGAACCGGTTCGTTGTGTTGCTGGTGATGGTGGTGTCGCTGGTGCTCAGCGCATTTGCTGCCTACAACTACCAGGACAGCCAGAGCCAGAAGTTGCAACAACTGGACGCTGACCTGAACGCTGCGCTGGGGCGGCTCACGCGCAACCTACCTGACGCGCTGTGGCGTTTTGACGGCAGCCTGATACGCAAGCTCGTGGACTCCGAGCTGGGTGGCACCGACTGGCTGGGCATTGAGGTGTTCAACGAACAGGGCGAGTCGGTCTACCTGGCCACAGCGCCGCGCGATGGGCAACCTTGGCGTTCGGCGCGCCTGCCTGCCGATGTCGAGCGCAGCGCGCCGTTGTTTTTCGAGGAAAACCAGGCGAAACAGCCGTTGGGCGTGGTGCGCGTGTACGCCTCCACGCAGACCATTCGCGACAACGTCCAGCGGGAGCTGGTGCGGCTGGTGGGCGTGATGCTGGCGCTCAACGTGCTGGTGACGCTGGCCGTGCTGGTGGCCTTGCGACTGGTGGTGCTGCGGCCGCTGTTTGCGGTGCGTGATGCGCTGGAGCACATCGCCACCGCCGATGCCGACCTGTCTCTGCGCCTGCCCGGCAGCCACAGCGTGGAATTTGCGGCAGTCGCGCAGAGTTTCAATACGTTTGTCGCCCGCCTGGAGCAGGTCATGGGGGGGTCTATCGATGAGGTCCATCAGGCGATCGGCCGCATCTCCAGCGGCGACCTCGAGACGCCCATCCAACTGGGCGAACGCACCGACAGCCACAGCGTGATGGGCCGGCTGGCGGCCATGCGGGAGAACCTCTTGCGCATGACCGTTGCCTTGCGTGATGCCACCCAGCAGGCCGAACAGGCGGCACGCGCCAAGAGCGAGTTCATGGCCAACATGAGCCATGAGATACGCACCCCCATGAACGCGGTGATCGGCATGAGCCACCTCGCACTCAAGACCGATCTCTCACCCCGCCAGCGTGACTACCTGGAGAAGATCCAACGTTCTGGCCAGCATCTGCTGGGCATCATCGACGACATCCTCGACTTCTCCAAGATCGAGGCCGGCAAGATGGCGATAGAACACATCGAGTTCGAACTCGATGCCCTGCTGGACAACCTCGCCGGGTTGGTGGGGCAGCGGGCCAGTGACAAAGGTCTGGCGATGGTCTACGACGTGGCGCCCGATGTGCCTCAGTGGCTGGTGGGTGATCCCCTGCGCCTGGGGCAGGTGCTGATCAATTTCACGAACAACGCCATCAAATTCACCGAGCGAGGTGAAGTGCAAGTGAGGGTCCGCCTGGAATCGGCCCGGGGCCTGCAGGTGCGCTTGCGTTTCGAGGTGTGCGATACCGGTGTGGGCCTCAACCCCGAACAGCAGGCCCGGCTGTTCCGCAGCTTTGAGCAGGCGGATGCTTCCACCACGCGGCAGTTTGGCGGCACCGGTCTGGGTCTGGCCATCACGCGCAAGCTGGTGGAGCTCATGGGAGGGGAAGTGGGTGTGCACAGCCAACCCGGCCTGGGTTCCACCTTCTGGGCCACGGTGTTCCTGGGCGTGGCGGCGGCGGGCGATGGCGCCTGCCCGCCGGGAGAAACCGCGTTGCGCAGCGGTGTGCCCAGCGGCTTGCGGGGGCGACGCGTGTTGTTGGTCGAGGACAACCCATTGAACCAGCAGGTGGGCACGGAGCTGCTGGCTGAGGCCGGCATCACAGTTGATGTCGCGGGCAATGGCCGCGTTGGGCTGGAGATGGCCCGGCGCCAGCCCTACGATCTGGTGCTGATGGACATGCAGATGCCCGAGATGGATGGGCTGGAGGCAACGAGGCGGTTGCGCGCCGAGCCGGCCTTCGCCAATCTGCCCATCGTGGCCATGACGGCCAATGCCCTGGCCGAAGACCGTGCGCGTTGCCTGGCCGCCGGCATGAACGACTTCATTGCCAAGCCCATCGAGCCCAACATCTTGTGGCGGGTACTCCAACGGTTTTTGGGGAGCACGGCGGGCGATGCATCCACGCTGCCACTTGCTGCTCCCCCACGGGCGATGCACCGCGACGAGCACGCTGCCATGCGCCCGCTGGAAGCCATTGCAGCGCTGGACTTGCGCAGCGGGCTGCGCCGCGCGATGGGGCGCCCGCAACGCTATGTCGCGACTTTGCGCGAATTCGCAGCCGGGCAGGGCGATGCTGCCGAGCGTCTGGCCGACGCCATGCGCGCTGGCGACTGGGACAGCGCTGAGAGGGTGGCGCACACGCTCAAGGGATTGGCGGCCCACATCGGCGCCGAAACCTTGCAGTTGCAAGCCGGTGCCATGGAAAACGCGGCCCGCAAGGCCCAAGCCCACTGGTCTGGCCAGCAGCGCCTGGCGCGCGAACTGCAGTCGCTGGTGACGCAGTTGCAGGCGGCCCTGCCCACCCGTGTAGTGACCCGCGACAGCGCGCCGGTCAGCTCTTGGCGCCGTCGGCGCGTTGTCACCCTGTTGGAGGGCTGGCTCGTGCAAGACGATCCCCGGGCACGGCGTTTTGCTGGCCGCCGCTTGGCCGATGTCGAGGCCCTCATGGGTGCGCAGACCGAGGCATTTGTGCAGCACCTCAACGTCTTCGACTTTCCCGCCGCACTGGCCTTGCTGAGGACGGTGACCGCCACCGGGCCGTCGTCAGCCCCTGGAGCTTTGACATGAACGATTTTGTGCCTGACGCATCGCGCCCCACGGTTTTGGTGGTCGATGACACCCCGCAGAACCTTGACCTGATCAGCGACTTGCTTGCGCGTCGCTACAGGGTGCGCGTCGCTCCCGGGGGCATGCGCGCTTTGCAGATCGCACGCAGCTCTCCGCCTGACCTCATCCTCCTCGATGTCGTGATGCCCGAGCCCGACGGCCACGAGGTGTGTCGCCAGCTCAAGGCAGACGAGCGGACGCGCGACGTGCCAGTGATTTTTCTGACCTCCCGGCACGACCTGGAGGACGAGGCCCTGGGCTTTTCGCTGGGCGCGGTCGACTACATCGCCAAACCGGTGGCGCCATCTTTGCTGCTGGCGCGTGTGCACACCCACTTGACGCTCAAAGTGGCGAGCGACTTTTTGCGCGACAAATCCAGCTATCTGGAAGCAGAGGTGGAACGGCGCACGCAGGAGGTGCACGACGTGCAGGACGTCACGATCCACGCCCTGGCCTCGTTGGCGGAGGCGCGTGACAACGACACCGGCAACCACATCCTGCGCACCCAGCGTTATGTGTGGGTGCTGGCCAACCAACTGCGCAACCATCCGCGTTTTGCTCCTCACCTGGATGCGCAGACCATCGAGTGGCTGTACAAATCGGCCCCCTTGCACGACATCGGCAAAGTGGGTATTCCAGACGCCATCCTGCTCAAACCGGGCAAGCTCACCGCGGAAGAGTTTGAGATCATGAAAACCCACACCACCCTGGGGCGCGACGCCATTGCCCAAGCCGAAACCCGGCTGGGTCGCAACGTGCCCTTTTTGCGCGTGGCCAAGGAGATCGCGTACTCGCACCAGGAGAAGTGGGATGGCAGTGGTTACCCACAAGGGCTGGCGGGTGAGGCCATACCGGTATCGGCGAGGCTCATGGCCGTGGCCGATGTGTACGATGCCCTCATCAGCAAACGCGTCTACAAGGGAGCCATGACCCACGCAGAGGCGGTATCCATCGTGCGCCAGGGCAGTGGCAGCCATTTCGATCCGGCGATGGTGGTGGCCTTCGAAGCCACTCAGGACGGTTTTCTGGCCATTGCCGAAGCATTTGCAGATGATGCGCACGCCGAGGGCGCTGCGGCCCCGTGACCTGAACAGCACATAGCCAGCCTTTGCATGGGGTCGGGCCGGCTTGGTTAGACTCTGCGCTCTGTTTCAAAACATAGGCAACGCACTTCCAATGGCGATCACAGCGCAGCACATCCAGGACGCCCTGCAGGGCGTGGTGGACCCCAACACCGGCAAGGATTTCGTCTCGTCCAAGTGCGTCAAGAACCTGCAGGTGCAGGACGGTGACGTGTCTTTCGACGTCGAACTGGGTTACCCGGCCAAGAGCCAGATTCAGGGCTTTCGCAAGGCCTTGATCGCCGCCGCCAAGAGCGTGTCGGGGGTGGAAAACGTCTCCGTCAACGTGACCACCAAGATCACCAGCCACGCGGTCCAGCGCGGCGTGCAGCTGCTGCCCAGTGTCAAGAACATCATTGCCGTGGCGTCGGGCAAGGGCGGCGTGGGCAAAAGCACCACGGCGGTAAACCTGGCCTTGGCCCTGGCGGCCGAAGGCGCCAATGTGGGCATTCTGGATGCCGACATCTACGGCCCCAGCCAGCCCATGATGATGGGCATCGAAGGCCGGCCCGAGAGCGTGGACGGCCAGACCATGGAGCCGCTGGAGAACTACGGCGTGCAGGTCATTTCCATCGGTTTCCTGATCGACAAGGACGAGGCCATGATCTGGCGTGGCCCCATGGCCACCCAGGCGCTGGAGCAACTGCTGCGCCAGACCAACTGGAAAGACCTCGACTACCTCATCGTGGACATGCCGCCTGGCACCGGCGACATCCAGCTCACCCTGAGCCAGCGCGTGCCCATGACCGGCGCCGTCATCGTCACCACACCGCAGGACATCGCGCTGCTGGACGCCCGCAAGGGCATCAAGATGTTCGAAAAGGTGGGTGTGCCCATCCTCGGCATCGTCGAAAACATGGCCGTGCACGTGTGCACGAACTGCGGCCATGTGGAGCACATCTTCGGTGCCGATGGCGGCAAGAAGATGGCGGCCGAATATGGCATGGACTACCTCGGTGCGCTGCCGCTGAAGATGCAGATCCGCGAGCAGGCCGACAGCGGCCGCCCCACCGTGATCGCCGACCCCGATGGCGAGGTGGCCGGTCTCTACAAGGCCGTGGCGCGCCAGGTGGCCATCAAAATCGCGGCCAAGGCGAAAGACTTTTCCAGCAAGTTCCCCACCATCAAGGTGTCGAAAGACACTTAAGAAGCTGCGAACGAATCCCTCATGCCCGCCTTGACCGCCAAAAACCACCCGCTCGGCGTTGCAAATGCTCGCCGTAGCCCGAGCTACGCCTGCGCTGTGCGCCTTGATCGGGCGGCTTTTGGCGGCCCTTTCGGGCACGCCGGATTCATCCACAGCTTCTGACGATGACCGATCGCCCGCGCCTCACCGTGGCCGTGGTCATGCGGCGCGAGCCGGTGGCCGGTCCACAGGCCCGCTGGATGCCCTGGCGCTGGGTGCTGGCCGACGTGCTGGCCCAGGCCGAACTGGGCCTGCCCGATGACGTCACCGAGCCCCAGCGCATCGAGGACACCCAGGCGCAGGCCGCCCAGGGCGTGCAGCACTGGGTGTTTCCAGGCATGCCCCTGGAGCTGTACCGCGACGATGCCGAAGGCCTGTTTCTCAATCTCTCCACCGAGCGCCCAGCGGTCTGGGTGATGTGGCGCCCAGACGAAAGTGGGGTGCCCGAGGCCCTGCCAGCGCCGCAGATCGTCACCTTGAGCTACACCGACGCCGGGCGCTGGCTGGACGCACAAGAGCGGGTCGATCAGGTGCCCGCGCCAGCCGCCATGGTCGAATGGCTGCGGGCCTTTGTGGCCGAGCATTACCAGCCCGAAGCCAAGCGCCGCAAGCGTCCGGAGAGCTTTCGCTCGCTGACCGACCGATTCGGCAACCCGGCCAGCGTCAGCACCGAAAAGCGGCGCGGTGGCGGTGGGGGTGGCCATGGCTGAAGACGACGGCTTTTTCAGCCGCTGGTCGCGCCGCAAGGTGTTGGCCAAAACGGGCGAGCCTCTGCCGGAACCCGCACCCGTGGCACCCATGGCGGTCGCCGCGGTGCCTGTGCCGGCGGTGGCCCCTGCAGCGCCGTCCGAGGTGGCCACCGAGCCGCAGCCAGCGCCGCTGCCCACGCTCGATGATGTGGCGCAGCTCACGCCCGAATCCGATTTCAAGCCTTTTGTGGCCCGCGCGGTCGACCCTCAGGTGCGCAATGCCGCCATGAAGACGCTGTTCAGCGACCCCCACTTCAATGTGATGGACGGGCTGGACATCTACATCGACGACTACAGCAAGCCCGACCCCTTGCCGCTGGAACTGGCGCGCAAACTCACCAGCGCGCAGTTCATGAAGGTGTTTGACGCACCCGAAGAAGCGCCGCAAACAG
>DASUIK010000238.1:0-5596 GCA_036279795.1 Burkholderiaceae bacterium
GATGCTGGACGAACCCAGCCTGGGCCTGGCGCCGCTGATCGTGAAAGAGATTTTTGCCATCATCGAAACCCTGCGCCAGACCGGCGTGACCATCGTGCTGGTGGAGCAGAACGCCCGCGCCGCGCTGGCCGTGGCCGACCACGGCTACGTGCTGGAAATGGGCGAACTGAGCCTGCATGGCCCCGCAGCCGAACTGGCACAAGACCCGCGTGTGATCGACACCTACCTCGGGGCCGCCAAACAATGAACAACTACCGCCCCGACCCAGCAGAGACCACCTTTTTGCTGTTCGACGTGCTGCGGCTGCCGCAGCAACTGGCCGAACTCCCCGCCCTGGCCGATGTTGCCGACCCCGCCCTGATGCAACAGGTGCTGGAAGAAGCCGGCAAATTCGTGGGCGAGGTGGTGGCGCCCCTGAACCGCGATGGCGATGAAATCGGGTGCCGCTTCGAGGCCGGCAAGGTCACCGCACCGCCCGGTTTTGCCGACGCCTACCGTGCCTTCTGGCAAGCCGGCTGGCCCGCGCTGGCCACCGCACCCGAAGACGGTGGCCAGGGCCTGCCCAGCGTGCTGGAAGCCGTGCTGTACGAATGGCTGAGCGCGGCCAACCACGGCTGGACCATGGCGCCGGGCCTGCTGCATGGGGCTTACGAGTGCGTGAAGCACCACGCCTCCGACGCCCTCAAGGCGCAGTACCTGGAGAAGCTCGCCACCGGTGAATGGCTGGCCACCATGTGTCTGACCGAACCCCACGCCGGCAGCGACCTCGGGCTGGTGCGCACCAAGGCCGTCCCGCAGGCGGACGGAGGCTACCTGCTCAGCGGCACCAAGATCTTCATCTCGGGTGGTGAGCACGACCTGAGCGAGAACATCGTCCACCTGGTGCTGGCCCGCCTGCCGGATGCGCCTGCTGGCCCGAAAGGGCTCTCGCTGTTCCTGGTACCCAAGTTCTACGCCGATGGCCGCCGCAGTGCCGTGGTATGCGAACGCATCGAGGAAAAAATGGGCCTGCACGGCAGCCCCACCTGCGTGATGCGTTTCGACGAAGCCCACGCGCAAATCGTCGGCGAACCGGGCCGCGGCCTGAACGCCATGTTCGTGATGATGAACGCCGCGCGCCTGCACGTGGCTCTGCAAGGCGTCGGCCTGTTGGACGCGGCCTGGCAAAAAGCCGCCGCCTACGCCGCCGAACGCCGGCAGATGCGTGCACCCGGCCCGCGTTTGGACGGTGAGGCGGCCGACCTCATCCACCGCCACCCCGCCATGCGTCAGAAGCTGGACACCCAGCGCGCCTGGGTGGACGCCGGCCGCGTGTTGGCCTACCGCACCGCGCTGGAACTGGACGTGGCCAAACACCACCCCGACGCCCAACGCCGTGCCGCCGCGTTGCGCTGGTGCGCGCTGACCACCCCGGTGCTCAAGAGCGCCTTCACCGAACAGGCCTTCAGCGGCGGCAGCGAATGCCTGCAGGTGTTTGGCGGCCACGGCTACGTGCGGGAATGGGGCATCGAACAAATCGTGCGCGACTCGCGGGTGAGCATGATTTACGAAGGCACCAACGAGATCCAGGCCATCGACCTGCTGTTGCGCAAGGTGTTGCCCGACGGCGGTGCGGCCTTGAACGGCTTGTTGGACGAACTCGGATCAGACTGGGCAGACGGTCGGCAGCACATTGCCGAGCTGCGCGACATGGCGCAGGCCGTCCTGAGGGCCGCACCGAACAGCGAGACCCTGGCGCATGAGGTGGCCGGCGACTTCCTGCGCGCCACCGCCCTGGTGCTGCTGGAGTGGGCCTGGCAACAAATTGAGAGCGCCGCACCGGCCCACGACGAACGCTGGCAGCGCCCTGCCCTGGCCCTGCGCCAGCGCGTGTTGCCCGAGTTCGAGATGCGCCGCCGGATGGTGCTGGCGCGCTGTGCACAATAAACGCTTCAACCCAGTCAGAGCATGAGCAAGTCCACCTTCTACGAAATCCAGGTCCAGTTCGGCGACTGCGATCCCGCCGGCATCGTCTTTTTTCCCAACTTCTCCAAGTGGATGGACGCAGCCTCGCTGCACTTTTTCATGTCCAACGGCGTGCCACCCTGGCGCGAGCTGATCAAGACGCGTGGCATCGTCGGCACACCGCTGCTGGAGATCAACACCCGCTTCATGGTGCCTGCCACCTACGGCGAAACACTTCGCATCGAAACCACGGTGGAAGAGTGGCGCGAGAAGGTGTTCATCCAAAAGCACGTGGTACGCCGTGGCGACACCGTGTTGTGCGAAGGCCGGGAAACCCGCGCCTTCGTGGTGCACCCACCCGAGAACCCGGACCGCATCAAAGCCATCCCGGTGCCCGAGGACATCAAGGCTTTGTGCTCCTGAACGAACGTCGCGCATGGCCGAACCCAGTACCGCCCGGAGCCTGAAACGCACGTCGTCGCCGCGCAAAGCCGCGGCGGCGGTGGCCGACGTCGACACCAGCTACCTCGAAACCCTCACCGGCTACAACGCCCGCCGCGCGGCACTGACCATCATTTCGGTGTTTTTGGAGCGCATGGCGCAGTACCAACTGCGGCCGGTCGACTTTTCGGTGCTCTCCCTCATCGCCCACAACCCGGGTATCACCTCACGCCAGCTGAGTGGCGCGCTCGACATCCTGCCGCCCAACCTGGTCGGCATGCTGCGCGACCTGGAAAGCCGTGGCGTGATTGAAAAGCGCGAACACCCCACCGACCGCCGCGCCCAGGGCCTGCACCTGAGTGCCGCCGGTAAAAAACTCTATGCCAAGGCACAGCGCACGGCCACCGAGCTTGAAGTAGACGCACTGGGCGACCTCAGCGTGGAAGAACGCGAGACCCTGCACAGCCTGTTGCGCCGGGTCTACCGCACGCGGCGTGCGGCGGCCGACAGCGATCAGCCCGGGTAGGCCACCACACGCTGCCGCTGCCGCCCCAGCACGCCCCCGTCCAGCTCCATCACGTCGCCGGGCTTCAGGTACACCGGCGGCTTGAAGCCCATGCCCACGCCCGGCGGTGTGCCGGTGGGGATCACGTCGCCGGGTTGCAAGGCCATGAAACGGCTGAGGTAGCTCACGATGTGGGCAACGCCAAAAATCATGGTGCGGGTGTTGCCGGTCTGGCGACGTTGACCGTTCACGTCCAGCCAGAGGTCGATGGCCTGCACGTCGGCGATCTCGTCGGGCGTCAACAACCAGGGGCCGATGGGGCAATGGGTGGGGTAGCTTTTGCCCTTGGTCCACTGGCCTTCGTATTCCATCTGGTAGGCGCGCTCCGACACATCGTTGACCAGGCAAAAACCCGCCACGAATTGCAAGGCATCCGCCTCGCTCACGTGCCAGGCGCGTCGGCCGATGACGATGCCCAGTTCCACCTCCCAATCCATCTTTTCGCTGCCCGGTGGCAGCAGCACGTCGTCGTTGGGGCCGCTGATGGCGCCATTGTGTTTGTTGAAAACAATCGGTTGGCCCGGCGGTTTCAGGCCGGCTTCGGCCGCATGGTCGGCATAATTGAGCCCAATCGCCACCACGTTGCCCACCTGGCCAACGCAGGCGCCCAGCCGGGTGTCGGCGGGCAGCTCGGGCAACGTGGCCGGATCAAGGGCCGCGAGCCGTGCCAGGGTGTCCGGGTTCAGTGTGGCGGACGAGATGTCTGCCACGTGGGCCGAGAGGTCGCGCAGGACGCCTTGGGCGTCCACCAGACCGGGTTTTTCCTGGCCTTGCGGGCCGTGTCGCATGAGCTTCATGGGTGTTCCTGTGGGGTTTTCAACCATTTTGTCATGAGGGCCTTGAAAGGCCGGTAGCCGCCCCCAATTGCGGTTCGATTTTGTTTTCACCTTACGCGCAAACGCATCCATGAGCCATCCCGCACAAGACCCCCAAGCCACCGGCGCCCCGGTGAGCCCCGAGGAAGCCGAAGCCGCCCTGTCCGCCAACCAGCATGAAGCTGAACAGGCCATGGCCGATGAGCTGGCCACGCTGAAGGCGCAGAACGCCGATCTGGCCGACCAGTTCCTGCGCGCCAAGGCGGAGGCCGAGAACGCCCGCCGCCGCGCCGAGGAAGAGGTCA
This sequence comes from Burkholderiaceae bacterium, assembly GCA_036279795.1. Lineage (GTDB taxonomy): Bacteria > Pseudomonadota > Gammaproteobacteria > Burkholderiales > Burkholderiaceae_C > Hydrogenophaga. The sequence goes on from DASUIK010000238.1 coordinate 4,071, forward strand.
GCAAGGCCCGCAAGTTTGCGGTTGAAAGTTTTGCAGAGAGCCTGCTGGCCGTGGCGGACAGCCTGGAAGCGGGCCTGGCCATCAAGGACGCCACCCCCGAACAGATCCGCGAAGGCGCCGACGCCACGCTCAAGCAGCTGAACAGTGCCCTGGCCCGCCACAAGGTGCTGCCCATCGCACCCGCTGCTGGCGACAAATTCGATCCCCACCACCACCAGGCCATCAGCATGGTGCCGGCCGAGCAAGAGGCCAACACGGTGGTGGCGGTGCTGCAAAAGGGTTACCTGATCGCCGAGCGCGTGCTGCGCCCCGCGTTGGTCACCGTGGCCGCACCCAAGTGACACACAGCCTGTCCACTTGAAATCCAGCCACTTATCCACAGATTCAACACAGCTTTAACCCTTTCGTATTTCGGAGAACACCATGGGAAAAATCATCGGCATTGACCTCGGCACCACCAACAGCTGCGTGTCCATCATGGAAGGCAACACCACGAGGGTGATCGAGAACAGCGAGGGCGCGCGCACCACGCCGTCCATCGTGGCCTACCAAGAAGACGGTGAGGTGCTGGTCGGCGCGTCCGCCAAGCGCCAGGCCGTGACCAACCCCAAGAACACGCTCTACGCGATCAAGCGCTTGATCGGCCGCAAGTTCACCGAGAAAGAAGTCCAGAAGGACATCAACCTCATGCCCTACGCCATCGTGGCCGCCGACAACGGCGACGCCTGGGTGGAAGTGCGCGGCAACAAGATCTCGGCCCAACAGGTCAGCGCCGACATCCTGCGCAAGATGAAGAAGACCGCCGAGGACTACCTGGGCGAGCCCGTGACCGAAGCCGTCATCACCGTGCCGGCCTACTTCAACGACGCCCAGCGCCAGGCCACCAAGGACGCCGGCCGCATCGCCGGCCTGGATGTCAAGCGCATCATCAACGAGCCCACCGCCGCCGCGCTGGCCTTTGGCCTGGACAAGCAGGAAAAGGGTGACCGCAAGATCGCCGTGTACGACCTCGGCGGTGGCACGTTTGACGTGTCCATCATCGAAATTGCCGACGTCGATGGCGAAAAGCAGTTCGAAGTGCTGTCCACCAACGGCGACACCTTCCTGGGTGGCGAAGACTTCGACCAGCGCATCATCGACTACATCATCGGCGAGTTCAAAAAAGAACAAGGCGTTGACCTGAGCAAGGACGTTCTGGCCCTGCAGCGCCTGAAGGAAGCCGCTGAGAAGGCCAAGATCGAGCTGTCCAGCTCGGCAGCCACCGACATCAACCTGCCCTACATCACGGCAGACGCCACCGGCCCCAAGCACCTGAACATCAAGATGACCCGCGCCAAGCTGGAAAGCCTGGTGGACGAACTCATCGAGCGCACCATCGCGCCTTGCCGCACCGCCATCAAAGACGCCGGCATCAGCGTGGGCGACATCCACGACGTGATCCTGGTGGGCGGCATGACCCGCATGCCCAAGGTGCAGGACAAGGTCAAGGAGTTCTTCGGCAAGGACCCGCGCAAGGACGTCAACCC
>DASUIK010000239.1:0-2417 GCA_036279795.1 Burkholderiaceae bacterium
GGCCCGCAGCGCGTGGGCGTGGCGCTCACCGACATCTTTACTGGCGTCTACTCGGCCACTGCCATCCTGGCCGCGATCGAAACCCGCCACCGCACTGGCGCCGGGCAGCACATCGACATGGCCTTGCTCGACGTGGGCATGGCCATCCTGGCCAACCAGGCCGCGTCTTATTTGAACGCCGGCATCGTGCCGCAGCGCCAGGGCAACAGCCACCCCAGCCTCGCCCCCTACCAAGACTTTCCCACGGCCGACGGCGCCATGCTGCTGGCGATTGGCAACGATGGCCAATTCGCCCGCTTCTGTGCGGCGGCAGGCCGACCGGAATGGGCGCAAGACCCGCGCTACGCTACCAACACCCTGCGCGTGACCCACCGGGAAGCGCTGATCCCCGCCATGGCCGAAGTCACCCGCACGCGCAGCACCGCCGAATGGATTGCCTTGCTGGAAGACAAGGCCGTGCCCTGTGGCCCGATCAACGACATCGGGCAGGCTTTTGCGGACGAGCAGGTGTTGGCGCGGGGGCTCGCCATCAGCCAACCCCGCGAAGACGGTCTGGCCATCCGCAGCGTGGCCAGCCCCATCCGTCTGGGCGATTACCCGGTGCAATTGCGCCACGCGCCACCCACGCTGGGTCAACACACCGATGAGGTGTTGGCCGAATTGGGTGTGGACGCGGCGCGTGTCGCCGCACTCAAGCAGGGCGGCGTGGTTTAAAAGCGAACCATCCGGGGACACCGCCGGGCCGGCTGTGCCGGACGGCTGGTGTCGCCCCTCGAGGGGGATGCGGCCACGCGCAGCGGGCAAGCGACGGGGTGGGCTCAGTGCACCGCCGGCAACGAGCGCAGGTAGGCTACGAGCGCGCCCATGTCGGCGTCGCTGATGCTCTTGTAGAAGCCAAAGCCCATGGGCGGTTTGTAGGGGTTGCCGTTGCGGTCCACCCCTTCGCGCACCGCCTTGATGATTTGCGCGTCGGTCCAGCCTTTGAGCCCACTCTCGTGGGACGTGAGGTTGCGCGACACACTTTCGCCCCACGGTCCTTTGAACACCTGCCCGCCGGCGCCCAGGCGCGCCGTCACCAGCATGCCCTGCTCGTTGCGGGGCGTGTGGCATTCCATGCAGTGGCCGATCTGGGCCAGGTACTCGCCGTATTTCACCTGGTTCTTGCGGTCGGGGGCGGCCACCTTGTTCACCGGCGGGCCGTAGCTGGGCGGCAGCGGGACGTTGAAGCTGGATTTGGGCACGCTGTTGGCCACCGGTTTTTGTGCGCGCAGGTAAGCCACGATGGCGGCCAGATCGCTGTCCGAGAGGTGGCGGTAGAACGCCATGGGCATGGGTGGTCCGATGAGGCTGCCATCCGGGCGGACGCCTTCGCGTATGGCTTTGGACAATTGGGCATCGGTCCAATTGCCAATGCCGGTGGCGGCGTCGGGGGTGATGTTGGCCGCGTAGGCTTTGAACACCGGCTCGTCGAACAACATGCCGCCCGAGAGGCCCTTTTCGAACAGCGGTTGGCCTTGTGGACCACGTGCCACATGGCAGTTGCCACAGGCCACCACGCCCTCCACCAGGTAACGTCCTCGCTCGACGGTGGTTTTGTTGTTTTGGCCTTGGGCCATGGCCCAGGGTGTGCACAGCGCCGCCAACAAAATCCCCATCGACATCGAACGCATCGTGGTCTCCTCAGGTGGATAAAGCGCTGGAAATTATGAGCAAAATTAACAATTTGGCAAGTTGAGTATGAAGTGATCCCTACAATCTCGAGCATCCCCCATTGAGAGAGATTTCGAATGAAAACCCAAGCCGCCGTTGCCTGGAAAGCGGGTGCCCCGCTGACGATTGAAACCGTGGACCTGCAAGGTCCCAAATTCGGTGAAGTGCTGGTGGAGATCAAAGCCACCGGCATCTGCCACACCGACTACTACACGCTCAGTGGCGCCGATCCCGAAGGCCTGTTCCCCGCCATCCTCGGCCACGAAGGCGCGGGCATCGTGGTCGACGTGGGCCCGGGCGTGACCACGCTGAAGAAGGGCGACCACGTCATCCCGCTCTACACGCCCGAATGCCGGCACTGCAAGTTCTGCCTCTCGCGCAAGACCAACCTGTGCCAGCTCATCCGCGGCACGCAGGGCAAGGGCCTGATGCCGGACGGCACGTCGCGCTTCAAGTGCGATGCCGACCCGGTGTTTCACTACATGGGCTGCTCGACCTTCGCGAACTTCACCGTGCTGCCCGAGATCGCGCTGGCGAAAGTCCGTGAAGACGCGCCCTTCGACAAGATCTGCTACATCGGCTGCGGCGTGACCACTGGCATCGGCGCCGTGATTAACACCGCGAAAGTCGAGCCCGGCGCGAACATCGTGGTGTTTGGATTGGGCGGCATAGGGCTGAACGTGGTTCAGGGCGCGCGGCTGGCCGGC
>DASUIK010000240.1:0-4441 GCA_036279795.1 Burkholderiaceae bacterium
CTGCTGCAGCGCCGCCATGCACGAGCGCAGCGCATACGGCAGGCGGCGCACCGCGTAGGCCAGCATGATGAGCACCCAGGTGGTGACGATGGGCGTGTCGGTGAAGGGCACATTGATGCCCTTGAACAGCCGCAGGTAGCCGATGGCCAGCACCAGGCCCGGAATGGCCAGCGCGGCCGAGGCCAGGTAGTCCAGCCACTGGCGCGCGGGCAGCTGGGTGCGCAGGATGAGGTAAGCGATGGCGGTGCCGATGATCACGTCCAGCCCGGCGGCGGTGAGGCAGTACAGCAGCGTGTTGCCGATCATGCGGCTGGAGTCGTTGAAGATGGTGGCGTAGTGGTCCAGCGTGTAGGCGTCGGGCAGCACCGAGAAGCTCCATACCTTGGAGAACGACATCAGCAGGATGCCGATGTGTGGCGCCAGCGTGACCAGCAGGATGAACACGATCCAGCCGTAGGCCAGCACCGACTCCCAGGCGCCCAGTCGGCGTTTTTGCAGCGAGTTGCCGCCTTTTTGCAGCGTGGCGTAGTCCTTGCCTTTCATCACGCGCGCGGCCATCCACAGCGCCAGGATGGAGAAGGCGATCATGATGACGCTGATGACATAGCCCAGCGGGTCGTCGATGCCCACCGAGGTGATGCGCAGGTAGGCCTGCGGCGCGAGCATGTTGGTCACGCCCATCACCAGCGGGGTGCCCAGGTCGTCAAACACCTTGACGAACACCAGCGCCGCGCCGGCCAAGAAGCCGGGCATGGCGAGCGGAAAAATCACCCGGCGAAACAGGCTCCAGCCCTTGGCGCCCAGGTTGAGGGCCGACTCTTCCATGGCGCCGTCGATGTTGCGCATGGCCGCCACCAGGTTGAGCAGGATGAAGGGGAAGTAGTGGATGCTCTCGACGAAGGTGACGCCCACCAGCCCGTCCATGATGGGGATGGTGAAGCCGAAGTGTTCGTTGAGCAGCAGGTTGACCGAGCCGTTGCGCCCGAAGATCAGCTGCAGGGCCACCGCGCCCACGAAGGGCGGCATGATCAGCGGCAGCACGCCCAGCGTCTGGATCAGCAGCGCGCCGCGGAACTCGAAGCGCACCGTGAGGTAGGCCAGCGGGATGGCGATCAGCGAGGCAAAAAACACGCTGGCCAGCGCCACGATGAGGCTGTTGAAAAACGACTCGCGGAACACCGAGGTGCTGAAGAAGGTGCCGAAGTGGCCCAGCGTCAGCGCGCCGGTTTCGTTGACGAAGGCGGTGTAGATCACGGTGCCGATGGGCACCAGCAGGAACACCAGCAAAAAGGCCAGCACCAGTCCGAAGGCCAGCCAGGGGCCGAAGCCGCTGAGCGAGTGGGGCGTGCGTGGGCGTGCCGCCGGCTGGGCCGGCGCAAGGGCTGCAGACATGGGATGTCCCGGTGGATTCAAAGGGTGGCCAGGGCGCGCGCGTGCTGCCCCGGCCGGGGGCTCACTTCAGCAGAGCTATGGCCTGATCGGCCAGGGCGCGCGCGCGCTCGTAGTTCGCGCGCGATTTGCTGCCCCACATCTCCTCCAGGCCGGTGAGCTCCTTGGAGACGGCCACATCGCGGCGGTTCTTGCGGAAGAGTTCGAGGAACTGCTCGTTCTTCACGTTGGACTCACCCACCAGCGGCGAGTAGGCATGGCCACGGGCCTGGCGCACCAAGTCGGCCGCCTGTGCGTTGGGCTTGGCCTTGAGGCGCTTTTCCGCGTCGTGGATGGCCTTGGTGGCGGCCTGCAATTCCTTCAGGCGGAAGGTCACCATCTGGTCGAACAGGCTCACCACCACCTGGTAGCGCGCGCCCGAGAGCTCGGAGTCGAACTGCACCTTGGCGCGTTTGGCCACGGCGTGGATGTCGGGGTAGCCGGCGGGCACTTTGAGCTGGTTGTAGGGCAGGATGGGCATGCGGCTGATCTTGGGATCGAACAACAGCTCCTGGCCCTCTTTGGTGAGCGTGAAGGCCATGAACTTCTTGGCCTCGTCGCTGTTCTTGCCGCCGGCCACCAGCGCGATGTTGGCGGGCACCACGGCGGTGACCGTGGGGTAAACGAACTCCACCGGGAAGCCCGAGTACTTGCCGGCCAGACCGAAAAAGTCGATCACGATGCCGATGCCGTATTGGCCGTTGTTCACCCCATCGGGCACAGCAAAGCTGCGGTCGGTGACGGCGGCGGCATTGCCCATGATCTCCAGCAACTGGCTCCAGCCTTTGTCCCAGCCTTCGCCTTGCAAGATGGTCTCCACCGTGAGGTGGGTGGTGCCGGAGCGCGAGGGCGATGAAATCGCCACGTGGCCGAAGTACTCGCCCCGGGCCAGGTCCATCCACTCCTTCGGCGCAGGCAGTTTGTTGGCGGCCATGTAGCGGGTGTTCCACATCATCCCGTAGCCGGCCAAGGCCTGGCCGTAGTACATGCCGCCTGGGTCGTTGATGGGGTAGTTGCCGATTTTGGCCGGCGTGGCCGGGTTGACCACCTCGGGCGCGGGCTGCAGCAGCTTGTCGCGTGCCAGCACCTCAAAGGCGTCGGGCGCCGAGGCCCACATCACATCGGGCCGCTGCCCCACCGGCAGTTCCTTGATGTATGCAATGGACGCGGTGGTGTTCTTGTTCAGGATCTCGATCTTGATGCCCGGGTGTTTGTCTTCAAAGGCCTTTTTGTAGATGCCCGTGAGCTCCTTGGGGAACGAGGTCAGCACGGTGACGGTGCCAGCGTGGGCGGCACCGACGGCGGCCAGCAGCGTGGCCAGCAACAGGGTGCGGGGGCGCGGGGAAGGGCGCATGGTGGTGTCTCCTGTAGGTGTTGTGGCGCACAGCGTAGGCCGAAATGCTGCAAATGACCAATCAGGGTTTTTGATTTGCGCCATCAATGGACCCGCGGGACGGGTAATCCCTAGGGCTTTTGGCACACCGGTAAACCGGCTGTTTTGGGTGTGAAAAGCGGATTTGACGCAAATCAACTTACCAGCACTTCAACTCAAAAGTGCATGGTTTGGCGCTTGTTGTCTGGAGTTGCCGGCGATGTAATGGCTCCAAGTTTCACGAAAGAGTTGTTGTTTCTATTGTGGAACGAACAAACCACCACACCAGGAGTTGTTGATGAGCACCACCACCTACCAGCCGCCCGCCGGCATGAACCTGTCGCAATGGATGAAAAGCCGCGTGGCCACCCGCGCCACCCGCCGCTACGACTGGGATGCCTTGAAATTCCAGGCCGACCTCGACCCGAAATACCGCCGCGCCCAGATGCGCTACGTGGGCACCGGCGCCACCGGTGTGGCCAGCGACGAGAACACCGTGCCGGCCGAGCACTTCACCTTCTCCACCATGATCCTGCCGGCCGGCGCCGAAGGCCCATTGCACATCCACACCGATGTGGAGGAGGTGTTCTTTGTGCTGCGCGGACGCGTCAAGCTGATCGCCGAGCTCAATGGCGAAACCTGGGAAATGGAGGCCGGTGAACGCGACCTCATCTCCTGGCCGGTGGGCGTGTACCGGGGTGTCATCAACATCGGCGACGAAGAAGCGCTGATGTGTGTGATCGTGGGCAACGCCAAACCTGTCACGCCCACCTACCCGCCCAGCCACCCGCTGGCCCAGATCAAGCGTTGAAGGAGGACCCCATGCGCACCTTGTCCAACGAAACCTTCCAGCACCGCGCCGCCGCGCCCACGGCCTACGAGAGCCTGCTGGGCGACAGCATCGAGCGCGCCTTTGCCGCCGGTATCCACGACCTTGATGGCCTGGTGGCCTTCCTGAACGAAGGCGGCCCGTCCGGCCCCAACGGCCAGCCGTGGACGGCCACGACTTACTGCGACGAAATGGCCCGCCTGGGCGCCTGATCTGGGAGCAAGACACATGAACACCATCGCCATCAACGCCGTGCTCGACCCCGTGGACCAGGCCCTGGAGCGTGGCCTTAAGGATTTGTGGTTCCCGGTGCTGCCTTCGGCACACGTCAAGGAAAACCCGGTGTCCATCCGCCGCCTGGGCTACAAAATCGCCCTGTGGCGCGACCAGGCCGGCACACTGCACGCGCTGGAAGACCACTGCCCGCACCGCGGCGCGCCGCTGTCCATGGGCGTCATCCTGGGCGACCGCATCGCCTGCCCTTACCACGGGGTGGAAGTGCGCGAGGACGGCACCGTCACCCGCGTGCCGGGCAGCCCCGGCTGCAAGCTGGAAGGCTCCAAGGCCACGCGGCGTTTCCACGTCACCGAGTCCAACGGTGCCATCTTCCTTTTCAACGCCACCGACCCGCACCTGCCCTCGCCACCGCCGCTGGTGTTGCCGGAAGAGCTGACCTCGCCGGAGTGGTCCAGTTTCCTGTGCTACGTGGAATGGGGTTGCGACTACCGCTACGTCATCGACAACGTGATGGACCCCATGCACGGCGCCTACCTGCACAAGCAGTCGCACACCATGAGCGAAGGCGAGATCAG
>DASUIK010000241.1:0-4510 GCA_036279795.1 Burkholderiaceae bacterium
CGCTCTGGCCATCGCGCAGCAGATCGCCACCACCGAGGCTGAACTGGCTCAGAGCGGCAGCGCGCACGCGCAGGCTGTGCTCAAGCGCCTGACGGCTGCACGCCAGGCTTTTGAAGACGCGGTGAAGTTTGTGGCCGGCCACACCAAGGCCGACCCCAACGCCGTGTTTGCCGGCAGCGTGCCCTACCTGATGCTGGCGGGCAATGTGATGGCGGGCTGGCAGATGGCACGTGCGCTGCTGGTGGCCGAGAGCAAGGCGGCGGCCGGCGAAGACGTGGCCTTCATGCAGGCCAAGATCACCACCGCGCGTTTCTACGCCGACCACGTCCTGAGCCGCGCGCCAGGCGTGCGCGACAGCATCGTCGAAGGTGCAGCCGGTGTGACCGAGATGGCGCTGGAAGCCTTCTGAGGTTGACGCACCGCCTACCCTGTAGCTGCGGCGACAGGGTGGGGCGCATGCTCACCACCAGAATCACAGACAAGTCATTCCAACGGAGACACCATGTCCAAACTGCCCCCAGTCCTGCAGAAAATCAAGTTCCCCGTCATCGGTTCGCCGCTGTTCATCATCAGCAACCCCAAGCTGGTGATTGCCCAGTGCAAGGCCGGGGTGGTGGGCTCCATGCCCGCGCTCAACGCCCGCCCGGCTGCTCAGTTGGAGGACTGGTTGGCTGAAATCACCGAAGCCCTGGCCGCGCACGACAAGGCCAACCCCGACAACCCGGCGGCGCCTTTTGCCATCAACCAGATCGTGCACAAGAGCAACGACCGGCTGGAGCACGACATGCAGGTCTGCGCCAAATACAAGGTGCCCATCGTCATCACCAGCCTGGGGGCTCGCGAAGACGTGAACCAGGCCGTGCATTCGTGGGGCGGTGTGGTCTTGCACGACGTCATCAACAACGTCTTCGCGCGCAAGGCCATCGAGAAAGGGGCTGACGGCCTCATCCCGGTGGCGGCAGGTGCCGGTGGCCACGCCAGCGTGAAAAGCCCGTTTGCAATGGTGCAGGAAATCCGCGAGTGGTTCGACGGCCCGGTGGCCTTGTCGGGCTCCATCGCCTCCGGCGGTGCCATCCTGGCGGCACAGGCCATGGGGGCCGATTTCGCCTACATCGGATCGGCCTTCATCGCCACCGAAGAAGCACGTGCCGTTGAAGGCTACAAACAGATGATCACCGAGAGCAACTCGGACGACATCGTTTACAGCAACTTCTACACCGGCATCCACGGCAACTATCTCAAGGGTAGCATCCGCAACGCCGGCATGGACCCCGACAAGCTGCCCGACAGCGACCCGAGCAAGATGAATTTTTCCACCGGCGAAGGTGCCAATGCCGCCAAGGCCTGGAAAGACATCTGGGGCTGCGGCCAAGGCATTGGTGCCATCCGCGAGGTGGTGCCTGCTGCAGACCTGGTGGCCCGGTTCAAGCGCGAATACATCGCTGCCCGTGAGCGGTTGGCGGGCCTGCCGCTGCCGGTGGTCTGAGCATTGGCCTCAAATGAGATAGCCGTCCCTCGGGACGGCTTTTTTCATGGCCCGTAGCTCAGCTCCCGCGCCTTGCCCCAGAACACCCGGTACATGAAGATGGTGTAACCCACAATGGCCGGCAGCGTGATGGCCACGCCTACGAGCAGCACCCACAGCGATCCGGTGGCGCTGGCGGCCTCCCACACATTAAGCCGGTCGATGACGATGTAAGGGTAGAGGCTGTAGGCCAAGCCAAAAAAGGCCAACACGAAGACGATCACCGTGGCCACAAAAACAACCCATCCGTAGCCCGCCTCCACCACGCGCGGGCGGTGCAGCACCAGCCAGGCGGCGGCCAGCGCGGCGCCACACGCGAGCGGGATGGGCAGCAAAGCAAAGAATTCGGGCAGCACAAACCACTTGGCGAAAACCGTCGGGCTGACCAGCGGGGTGGCCAGCGAAATGGCGCCCAGCGCCACCACCATGGGCCAGAACACGCGTCGGCCCCAGGCCACCGCCCGCCGCTGCAGCTCGCCCTCGGTTTTCATGATGAGCCAGCCCGAACCCAGCAGTGCGTAAGCGGTGGGCAGGGTCAGAGCGATGCCGGCGGAGAACAGCAACGACAGGCCGTCGGTGTGGAATCCCGTGAGGAAGCTGCCGAGCATCCAGCCCTGTGCCAGGCTGGCCAGCAGCGAGCCCAGGGCGAACAGCGCGTTCCACAGACCCTTGTGCGCGGCGCGCGCCTTGACGCGGAAGTCGAAGGCCACCCCGCGCAACATCAGGCCAATCAGCATCAGCGCCACCGGCAGGTACATGGCCGTCAGCACCAGGCCGTGGGCTTTGGGAAACGCCACCAGCAGCACACCCACACCCAACACCAGCCAGGTCTCATTGGCGTCCCAGAACGGCCCGATGCTGGAGACCATCACGTCTTTTTCCGCGTCGGTGGCCCAGGGCAGCAGCAGGCCAACGCCCAGGTCGTAGCCGTCCAACACCACGTAGGCCAACAAGGCCAGTCCCATGACAGCCATGAAGATCAGGGGCAAGATCAGATCAGCGTTCATGCCAGCACCTCGCGGGGTTCAGTCGTTGGTGGGGTGGGGTGCTCTGCCATGTACTTGAGCACGGCCACGTAGCTCACCAGCAGCAGCGCATACAGCAGCAGGTAGGCCGCCAGCGTGGTGCCCACCAGCGGCGGTGGGTGGGGTGCCACCACGTCGGCGGTGCGCAGCACGCCATAGACGATGAAGGGTTGGCGGCCGATTTCGGTCACGTACCAGCCGGCCAGTGTGGCCACCCAACCCGAGAAGCTCATGCCCGCCAAGGTCCACAGCAAGATCGTGCGTGGAGCCCGGCCACGCCGCGTGGCCCAGGCGGCCCACCAGGCCACCGCCAGCATGAGCAAGCCCACGCCCACCATCACGCGGAAGCCCCAGAACACCGGCGCCACCGGCGGGTGCGCGTTCGGGAATTCGTTCAGGCCCTTGAGCTCGGCATCTGCGTCGTGCGCCAAGACCAGGCTCGCGGCCTTGGGAATTTTCAGCGCGTAGAGCGTGCGGCCTTCGGCTTCGCTGGGCCAGCCGAACAGCGTCAACGGCGCACCTTTTTCCGTGTGCCAGATGCCTTCGATGGCGGCGATCTTGGCGGGCTGGTGCTTGAGGGTGTTGAGGCCGTGCAGGTCGCCCATGAAGATCTGTAGCGGAATGGCGATGGCAGCCACCACCACCGCACTGCGCAGCGCCCGGTGTGTGCCGGCATGGGCACTGCGTTTGATGAGTTGCCACGCACTGAGCCCCGCGATCAGGAAGGAAGCGGTGAGCGCCGAGGCCAACAGCTTGTGCCCCAATCGATAAGGGAACGACGGGTTGAACACGACGGCCCACCAGTCGGTGGGGTGGAATTCACCGTTGACGATTTCAAAACCCGCCGGAGTCTGCATCCAAGAGTTGAGGCTCAGGATCCAGAAGGCCGACAGCGTGGTGCCAAAAGCCACCAGCGTGGTGGCGATCAAGTGCACACGTTCTGACACGCGTCCACGGCCGAACAGCATCACACCCAGGAAGGTGGCCTCCAGGAAGAACGCGGTCAACACCTCGTAGCCCAGCAGCGGGCCGGCGATGTTGCCGGTCTTCTCCATGAAGCCCGGCCAGTTGGTGCCAAACTGGAAACTCATGGTGATGCCTGACACCACGCCCAAGGCGAAGGTGAGGGCGAACACCTTGGTCCAGAAGTAGTAAGCGGTTTCCCAGCCAGCGGCTTCGGGCGTGCCCACCGCACGCGAATGGCGCCAGCGGAAGTACAGCAGAAACCAGCCCAGCGCGATGGTGATGGTGGGAAACAGGATGTGGAAGCTGATATTGGCCGCGAACTGGAGGCGCGCGAGCATGAGGGTGTCCATGGCTTACTCCTGTGCGCCTTTGCGAGAGTTGCCCGTGAGGCGGTCTTTGAATTCCAACACCTTGGTCACGGCCGTGCCCATGCCCATGAGCTGCATGGCCGTCTCGGGGGCCAGGCGCTGCACGTCATCGAACCAGGTCATCAGGCGGTCGATCAGGTCGTGCATGGCGCGCATGCGCTCCTGGGCATGGCGCTCCTCCTCGCTCTGTGGTTCTTCCAGCAGTGCCATGCGCAGCATGGACAGCGTGGGTTCTATCTCGCGGCGACGGCGCTCTTCCGCCAACACCCGGAAAATCTCCCACACGTCCGACGGAGCTTCGAAGTATTCACGTCGGTCGCCGGGGAGGTGCTTCAAACGCACCAGTCGCCACGATTGCAGCTCCTTCAGTCCCATGCTCACGTTCGAGCGGGAGAACGCCAGCGCCTCGGCAATGTCGTCCGCGTTCAGCGGGCGCTTGGAAATGAAGATCAGGGCGTAAATTTGCCCGACGGTTCGGTTGATGCCCCATCGGCTGCCCATCTCGCCGAAATGCGCGATGAACTGCCGGTTGAGAGCGGGCAGGGGGTGTTCGGTGTTCATGGCACCGAATTCTGACCCAAATATCCTGAAGGTTCAGGAATTACTGAAAATACAGGAAAACTGTC
>DASUIK010000242.1:0-7346 GCA_036279795.1 Burkholderiaceae bacterium
TACGGCAGCCGCCACGCCTACGTGGAGCTGCACACGCCCAACTTCGCCCAGTTCTGCGCCAGCCTGCAGGTGCCGCACTTCAAGGTCAGCGACCCGGCCAACACCGCTGATACGCTGCGCGAGGCCCTGGCCATCAAGGGCCCGGCCGTGCTCGAAATCGACATGAACGCGTGGGGCCCGTTTGCGGTCAAGTTCGCCGGCCCGCCCAAGAAGAAAGACTGACCATGCAGAACGTCACCTTGATCGGCTTCGGTGCCATCGGCCGCACGCTGTTCCAGCGCATGGCCGGTGTGCCAGGCCTGCGCATCACCCACATCGTGGTGCCCCCCGAACACGCGGCCACCGCACGCGAACACGCGGGCGATGCCCAGGTGGTCTCCACCGTGCCTGTGGACACCGACCTCGTCGTGGAATGCGCGGGCCACCAGGCCCTGACCGAACACGTGCTGCCGGCCCTGGCGCGCGGCACCGAATGTGCCGTGTTGTCCATCGGCGCATTGAGCGAACCCGGCCTGCCCGAGCAACTGGCCGAAGCGGCGGCGCAAGGGGGCACACAAGTGCACCTGTTGTCGGGCGCCATCGGTGGTGTGGACGCCATCGCAGCGGCACGCATCGCCGGCCTGGACAGCGTGACCTACACCGGCCGCAAGCCGCCCACTGGCTGGCGTGGCACGCCGGCTGAAGATGTCGTGAACCTCGACACCATCAGCGAGCCCACAGTGATTTTGGAAAACACGGCGCGCGAAGCTGCTCGCCTGTACCCCAAGAACGCCAACGTGGCCGCCACCGTGTCGCTGGCCGGTCTGGGCCTGGACCACACCCAGGTGCGCCTGATCGCCGACCCCACCGTGACGGAAAACATCCACCACATCGACGTGCGCGGCGCCTTTGGCGAAATGCAGATCACCATGCGTGGCAAGCCCCTGGCGGACAACCCCAAAACCTCCGCGCTCACCGTTCTGTCGGCGCTGCGTTTCCTGCACAACCGCGTGGGCGCGGTGACCATTTGAGGACTCGGCCATGACCGAAAAACTGCACAGCTTCATCGCCGGCCAGTGGCGCGACGCCTCTGGCCCCGAGTACACCACCGAATACCCCCACGACGGCAGCACCGTCGCGCGCCTGAACGCCGCGACCGCCGCCGATGTGGACGAGGCGGTGCAAGCGGCCGAGAAGGCTCGCCACCAACCCGCCTGGGCCAAGCTCAAGCACCACGAACGCGCTGGCATCCTCTACCGCATCGCCACCGGCATCCGAGAGCGCGCCGAAGAACTGGCGCAACTGCAACGCCTGGACAACGGCAAACCCATCAAGGAATGCCGTGCCTTGGTGGCCAGCGCCGCCGGCACCTTCCAGTTCTTCGGCGCTGCCGCCGAGACTTGGGAAGACACCATCACGCCCTCGCGCGGTGACTTCGTGAGCATGAGCATCAACGAGCCGCTGGGCGTCGTCGGTGCCATCACGCCCTGGAACAGCCCCATCGCCAGCGAAGCGCAGAAACTTGCCCCTGCCCTGGCCGCCGGCTGCGCCATGGTGTTCAAGCCTGCCGAGATCACGCCGCGCATGGCGCTGGAACTGGCCAAGATCTGCCAGCAGGCCGGCGTGCCCGATGGCATCGTCAGCGTGTTGCCCGGCAAGGGCTCCATCGTCGGTGACGCGCTGGTCAAACACCCGCTGATCAAACGCATCGCCTTCACCGGCGGCACCACCGTGGGCATGGGCATCCAGCGCCTGGCGGCCGAGAAGCTGATGCCGACCTCGCTGGAGCTGGGCGGCAAGTCGCCCACCATCGTGATGCCCGATGCCGACCTCGACCACGCGGTGGCCGGCGTGCTCTACGGCATCTTCAGCTCCTCGGGCGAATCGTGTATTGCCGGCTCGCGCGCCTTTGTGCACGAAAGCCTGTACGACGAGTTCAAGCGCCGCCTGCTCGAAGGCGTGAAGAAGCTGCGCGTGGGTGACCCCTCGCGCGAAGACACACAAATGGGCCCGCTGGTCAACCTGGGCCACCGCGCCTCGGTCGAAAAGTACGTGCAACTGGGCCGCGACGAAGGCGGCACCGTGTTGTGCGGCGGCGAGCGACCCACCGGCGGCTACTTCGATGCCGGCAGCTACTACCTGCCCACCATTTTTGAAGGCCTGCCCAACAGCGCCCGCATGTGCCAGGAAGAGATCTTTGGCCCGGTGCTGGCCCTGCTGCCCTGGAAGGACGAGGACGACCTGATCGCACAGTGCAACGACAACATGTTCGGCCTGGCCTCGGGCATCTGGACACGCGACTTCAAGAACGCCTGGCGCATCGGCAAAGCCTTGCAAACGGGCACCGTGTGGGTCAACACCTACAAGGTGTTCTCCATCAGCACACCCTTCAGCGGCGTGAAGATGAGCGGCTACGGCCAGGAGAAGGGCCGCCTGGGCATCCTCGAATACACCAGCCAGAAGAGCTTTTACTTCGGCCTCAACGAGCAGCCCAATCCCTGGGCGTTTTCCTGAGGACCTGAACCATGCAACGCCGTCATTTGCTGACCCTGGCCGCCACACTGGCCCTGAGCGCACCCGCGTTCGCACAGACCGCCGCCGAAAAAGCCCTGGCCGCCGACAAGTTCACACTGGTCGCGCCCTTCCCGCCCGGTGGCCCCATCGACACGCTGGCGCGCATCATTGCCGATGGCCTGGGCAAACGCTACGGCCAGGTGGCGCTGGTGGACAACGCACCGGGTGCGGCCGGCAACATCGGCATGGACAAGGTGAAAAAGGCCAAACCCGATGGCCACACCCTGCTGGTCATCCCCGCCGGCAACCTGACCATCAACCCCACGCTGATGCCAAAGTTCCCGTTCAACGTGGACAAGGACTTTGTGCCGGTGGCCATGCTGGCCAAGACGCCCAACGTGCTGGTGACACACCCCGGCACCGGCCTCAAGACCGTGGCCGACCTGATCAAGGCGGCCAAGGCGAAGCCCGACAGCCTGTCCTACGCGTCGCCCGGCATCGGCAGCGGCTTGCACCTCGCGGGCGAACTGTTCAAGGACCAGGCCAAGGTCGAGATGCTGCACGTGGCCTACAAGGGCACACCGCCCGCGCTCAACGACGTGTTGGGTGGCACCGTGCCGCTGATGTTCAGCAACCTGCCCACCGTGTTGCCCCACCTCAAGAGCGGCAAGCTGGTGGCGCTGGCTGTGACCGACAGCACCCGCACGCCCACCGCACCCGACATCCCCACCATGGCCGAGGCCGGTGTGCCCGGCATCGTCGTGCCCTCGTGGTACGGGCTGCTGGCACCTGCCGGCACACCTGCCGACGTGGCCGAGCAACTCGCCCGCGACGCACAGGACATCCTGGCGCAGCCCGCCGTGCGCGAGCAACTCAAGGCCCAGGGCATGGCTGAGTGGAACCTGCAGACCGGCGCTTTTGGTGCCCACATCCGCGACGAGACCGCGCGCTGGGCCAAGGTCATCAAGGCCCGCAACATCACGATGGAATAACACGATGGATCTTGGCATTCAAGGCAAAAAAGCCCTGGTTTGCGGCGCCAGCGCCGGGCTGGGTTTCGCGTGCGCCCAGGCGCTGGTGCAGGCGGGTGCTCACGTGGTCATCGTGGCGCGCACGGAAGGGCCCTTGGTGGACGCGGCTGAACGCCTCAACGCCACCGGCCCAGGCCGCGCCGGCTGGGTGGCCGCCGATGTGACCACCGACGTCGGCCGGGCGCGCATCTTTGCGCAACACCCAGACTTCGATATCGTGGTCACCAACGCCGGCGGCCCGCCACCGGGCGACTTCCGCCAGTGGAACCGCGACACCTGGCACGCCGCCATCGACGCCAACATGCTCGCGCCCATTGAACTCATCAAGGCCACCGTGGACGGCATGATGGCGCGCGGCTGGGGCCGCATCGTCAACATCACCTCCAGCGCGGTCAAATCGCCCGTCGACGGCCTGGGCCTGTCCACCGGCGCACGCAGCGGCCTGACCGGTTTTGTGTCTGGCCTGGCACGCACCACGGTGGCCAAGGGCGTGACCATCAACAACCTGCTGCCGGGCACTTTCGACACCGCGCGCCTGGCCGGCAACTTTGCGGCCCAGGCCCAGCGCGAAGGCAAAAGTGTGGAGGACGTCAAGGCCGCGCGCCTGGCCAAGCACCCCGCCCACCGCTTTGGACAACCCAGTGAGCTCGGCAACACCTGCGCGTTTCTGTGCAGCGCCCACGCCGGGTACATCAATGGCCAGAACCTGCTGCTCGACGGCGGCTCGTTCAGCGGTGTTTTCTGACACCGATTTCCGTTTCTCGTCAGTCGTTTCTCAACCCACCAAACGTTCACAAGGAGCCCCATGAACACACGTCGCCACCTGCTGCTGGCCGCCGCTGCCACGGCCACCCTCGCACTGTCCCCGGCCACCACCATGGCCCAGGCTTACCCCAGCAAACCCATCTCGCTGATCGTGTCCTTCCCTCCGGGTGGCGACACGGACGCGCTGGCTCGCGTGTTCGCCGAAAAGCTGGCGGCCCGCGTGGGACAGCCCGTGGTGGTCGAAAACAAGACCGGCGCCAGCGGCACCATCGGCAACTCGTTCGTGGCCAAGGCCAACCCCGATGGCTACACCCTGCTGTTCACGCCCAACACCCTGGCCACCGCACCGCTGGTGCTCAAGCCGGGCACCGGCGCCGTGTACGACCCGGTCAACGATTTCACGCCCATCTTCCTGGCCGGCACGCAGTCGCTGTTCCTGGTGGTCAACGCCAGCACGGGCATCACCAACATGAAGGACTTTGTCGCCGCCGCCAAGTCGGGCAAGGTGCAGGCCTACGCCAGCCCGGGCAGCGGCTCGCCCATGCACATCCTGGGTGAGATGTTCAACAAGGCCGCCGGCGTCAAGCTGCAACAGATTCCCTACCGTGGCAGCGGCCCGGCCGTGATCGACCTGGTGTCGGGCCAGGTGCCGGCCTTCTACACCACGCTGGGCCCGGTGCAGCAGTACATCGCCAACGGCAAACTGCTCAACATCGGCGTGGCCGACCCCAAGCGCTCGCCGCTGCAACCCAACGTGCCGACCTTCGTCGAGGGCGGCGTCAAGGACGCCGAAGTGGGCGCCTGGCAGGGTTTCATGGGCCCCAAGGGCATGCCTGCCGACGTGGTGCGCACCCTCAACGGCCACCTGAATGAGATCCTGAAGATGCCCGACGTGTTGGAGCGCATGAAAACCCTGGCCCTGATCCCTGCCGGCGGTGCCCCCGACGCCATCGCCAAGATGGTGGTGGAGCACAACACCCGATATGGCAAGGTCATCAAGGAAGCCGGGATCATGGCTGATTAAGGCCCACCCTCTTTTCTCGCTCACTGCGTGTAGCTCGAATCCCCCCTCAAGGGGGCGCACCCGGTGGACCGGCAGAGCCAGATCCACGGGTGCACTTGGACCGGACACTTCGCTGGTTGCGTTTATGACCGAACTCACTTTGTCTGCTGTAGACGACCCGGACGCGCAAATGCCTCTGCCGTTTCCGGCTGCGGTGGACTACGCGCGCACCGTGATGGCGTGGTCGCGCGAGCCGCTGCCGGCGCGTGTGGTGGCCACGCTGGGCCAGGCCTATGGGCCTCACCGCCTGCACCGCTTCGACGTTTACGCACCCGCCGGCGCCCACGATGCGCCCGTGCTCGTCTTCTGGCACGGTGGCGGATGGACCAACGGCTACCGCGAGTGGGTGCGGTTCATGGCGCCACACGTGACGGCATTGGGGCTGGTGCTGGTGGCCCCGAGCTACCGCCTGGTCCCCGACTGCCCTTTCCCCGCAGCACCCGACGACGCCCTGGCCGTTTTGGCCCACCTGCAGCACACCCTGCCCACCTGGGGTGGTGCCGCGCGCCGCTTGCTGCTGTCGGGCCACTCGGCCGGCGGGCATCTGGCCGCGCTGACGGCGCTTCGCCGCAGCGAATGGGCGCGGCACGGGCTGGCGCCCGATCTGGTGGGTGGCTGCCTGCCCATCAGCGGCATCATGGACCTGCACGACCCGCAGCCCGCGCCCGGCAGCCTGGAAGAGCGGGTCTACACCACGGTGTTGCGCGGGCTGGAGCCGCAGCAGGACGGCGTCTTCAGCCCCCTGTGCTGGGGCAGTGGCAACCGCGTGCCCTTTGACCTCGGCTTTGGCCAACACGACAGTCCCCGGGTGCAGCGCGGCAACCGCCGCCTGTTGCCCTTGCTGCAGACGCAGACCGCGCCGGCCCACCTGACCGAGTGGCCGGGGCTGGACCACTTTCAAACCCACACACAGTTGCGTGACCCGGACAACGCGTGGTACGGCCGCCTGCGGCAGATGGCCAACCAACAGGCCTGAAACTCAGCCGTCGTCGGTTGGCGCGGAAGTCGGCGTCCCCATGGCCGCCCTGCGCGCCAGCTCGCGCTTGGCGTAGGCCGTGGGCGAGAGGCCGGCCCAGCGCCGGAACGCGCGCGCGAACACCTTGTCCGATTCGTAACCCGCATCCTGCACCACCTGCGCCAGGGGCAGGCGCCCGGCCTCCAGTTGCTCGGCCGCCAGCGCCATGCGGTGGGCCCCCAGGTAACCCATGGGGGTGTCGCCCACCAGGGCCTTGAAGCGTTCGCTGAACTTGGAGCGCGACATGGCCACCTCGCGTGCCAGGCTGTCCAACGTCCAGGCACGCGCGGGCTCGCGGTGCATGAGGGTGATGGCCCGCGCGATCGGCGGATCGGACAAGGCCCGCCACCAACCCGCGTCCGGCGAACCTACGGCGCGCAGCAGGTGCTCACGCAGGATGTTGACCAGCAGCAACTCGCCCATGCGGCAGGCCGACAGGCGCCAACCCGGGCGCTGGGCCAGGGTTTCGGTGACCAACGCCTCCATGGTGCCGGCCAGGCTGTCGGCCATCGGCAGCTCGTGCGCGCGCACGTGGATCAAGGGCGGCAGGATGCGCAGCACCGAATGCCGGCAGTAGGCAGAGAACCACAACAGGGCGCTGAACATCTCGCAGGCCTCGCCGGCACCGCCGTGGCGCAGGGTGAGCGGGGCCTCGTCTCGCGCGCCGGGCGTGCGCTGCGCCAGCAGCTGGGCAAAGGGCACGGCGGGTACCTCAGGGGCCGAGCCCATGCGGTGGGGCGTGCCCAGCGGCAACATCACCAGATCGCCCGGCGCCACACACACCGGCGCACGACCGGCCACCTCGATCCACCAGGGCGCTCCACGCGCCATGCGGATGATGGCGCTGCCCGCCACACCGTCCGAGCGCAAGCCCCAGGGCGCAAACAAATGGAAGCGCGCCGTGACCGCGCGTTCGTCTCGGCAGATGGTCAGGATTTCTCTCAAAACATCCATGCAGGAACCAAGCGTCTAGTGGGTG
>DASUIK010000243.1:0-3787 GCA_036279795.1 Burkholderiaceae bacterium
GGCAACTGGCGCGGCTCTTCGAACGAGCCGTCGTAGTTGGGGATGAAGTCCACCGTGCCCTGGTCGATCTCGTCCAGCAGCAGGCTGGAAATCTTGGCCAGGCGCGCTTCGGTGTAGCGCATGGCGGCGGCGCCGTCGCCATCGCGGCTGCCGAAGTTGCCCTGGCCGTCGATCAGCGGGTAGCGCTGAGAGAAGTCCTGCGCCATGCGCACCAATGCGTCGTAGGCGGCGCTGTCGCCATGGGGGTGGTACTTGCCCAGCACGTCGCCTACCACCCGGGCACTTTTCACCGGCTTGGCCGCCGTGTTGCCCGAGTAACCCAGGCCCATGCGCTCCATGCTGTAGAGGATGCGCCGCTGCACCGGCTTCTGGCCGTCGCAAACGTCGGGCAACGCGCGGCCCTTGACCACGCTCAGCGCGTATTCGAGGTAGGCGCGCTGGGCGTAGGCGGCCAGGCTGTCGTCGTCGGGCTCCACCGGTGGGGGCGGCGGCGCAGGGGGTTCGGCGGGCGGTGGTGTCTGCGGCTCGTCGGGCAGGATCAGTTCTTCGGTCATGTGTTTCTTCGAATCAGCTCACGCGATCCCGTCAAATGTCGATGTCCACCTCGTCACCGCGCAGCTCCATCAGCTCGCGGCGCGCTGCGGCCTCGCCCTTGCCCATGAGCTTGGTGATCTCGGCCTCGGTGCGGGCGAAGTCGATGTTGCCCAGCTGCACGGGCAGCAGGCGCCGGGTATCGGGGTTGAGGGTGGTGTCCCACAGCTGTTCGGCGCTCATCTCACCCAGACCCTTGAAGCGGCTGATGGGGCACTTTTCGCGCGGTACGCCATCCTTGGCGCATTTGTCGAGGATGGCGGTCAGCTCGCCGTCGTCCAGCGCGTAGTGTTTGGCCGCCGGCTTTTTGCCGCGAGCGGGTACGTCCACCCGGAACAGCGGCGGGCGCGCCACGTAAACGTGGCCGGCCTCGATCAGCTTGGGGAAATGGCGGAAAAACAGCGTGAGCAGCAGAACCTGGATGTGCGAACCGTCCACGTCGGCGTCCGACAGGATGCAGATCTTGCCGTAGCGCAGGCCGCTCAAATCAGGTGTGTCGTTCGGGCCGTGCGGGTCGACACCGATGGCCACCGAGATGTCGTGAATTTCGTTGTTGGCGAACAGCCGGTCTCGCTCCACCTCCCAGGTGTTGAGCACCTTGCCGCGCAGCGGCAGCACGGCCTGGCATTCCTTGTCGCGGCCCATTTTGGCGCTGCCACCGGCCGAGTCGCCCTCCACCAGGAACAACTCGTTGTGGGCGATGTCGCGGCTTTCGCAGTCGGTCAGCTTGCCCGGCAGCACGGCCACGCCGCTGCCCTTGCGCTTTTCCACCTTCTGGCCGGCGCGCTGGCGCGTCTGAGCCGCTTTGATGGCCAACTCGGCCAGCTTCTTACCGTAGTCCACGTGCTGGTTGAGCCACAGTTCGAGCGCAGGGCGCACAAAACCCGAAACCAGACGCACCGCGTCGCGCGAGTTGAGGCGCTCCTTGACCTGGCCCTGGAACTGCGGGTCCAGCACCTTGGCGCTCAGCACGTAGCTCGCTCGGGCAAACACGTCCTCGGGCAGCAGCTTGACACCCTTGGGCAACAGTGCGTGCAACTCGATGAAGCCCTTGACCGCCGTGAACAGGCCATCGCGTAGCCCGCTGTCGTGGGTGCCACCGGCGCTGGTTGGGATGAGGTTGACGTAGCTCTCGCGCACCGGCTGGCCTTCTTCGGTGAAAGCCACGCACCAGGCGGCGCCTTCGCCTTCGGCAAAACTCTCGCTGCTGGCGTCGGCAAAACCTTCACCGTCAAACAGGGGGATCACCGGCTCGCCATTCAGGGTCTGCTGCAGGTAGTCGCGCAGGCCGCCTTTGTATTGCCAGGCCTGGGTTTCCTTGGTTTTTTCGTTCACCAGGGACACCGCCACGCCAGGCATCAGCACCGCCTTGCTGCGCAGCAGGTGGGTCAGCTCCCCCAGGGGCAAGGCGGACGAGTCGAAATACTTGGCGTCGGGCCAGGCACGCACCGTGGTGCCCTGCTTGCGCTCGCCGTCCTGCAGCGGGCGGGTGGCTATGGGCTCAACCACATCGCCGGCGGCGAACACCAAGCGGGCAAACTGCCCTTCGCGGTGGCTGCTCACCTCCAGCCGGGTGGACAGCGCGTTGGTGACCGACACACCCACGCCGTGCAGGCCACCCGAAAAGCTGTATGCGCCGCCCTTGCCCTTGTCGAACTTGCCGCCCGCGTGCAGGCGGGTGAACACCAGTTCAATGACCGGCGCGTTCTCCTCGGGGTGCAGGCCGTGCGGGATGCCCCGGCCGTCGTCCTCCACGCTCACCGAGCCGTCGGTGTGCAGGATGACCTTGATCTTCTTGCCGTAACCGGCCAACGCCTCGTCGGCGGCGTTGTCCAGCACCTCTTGGATGATGTGCAGCGGGTTGTCGGTGCGGGTGTACATGCCCGGCCGCTGCTTGACGGGCTCCAGTCCCTTGAGGACACGGATGGAGCCTTCGGAATACTCGGGAACGGGTTTGACTGCCATGGGCCGGGATTGTAGGCGGGGGCCCATGGCCCTTTGCCACACCAAAAACCCTGGTCAAGCGGGTTCGGCTTCCGACACCGCCTCCAGCAGACCGATGTCGTCACTGGACATCAGGCGCTCGATGTCCACCAGGATCAGCATGCGCGCCTGGTCACCCTGAGCTTCGGTGGCGATGCCGGTGACGTAGGCCGCGTCCATGCCACTGGACAGTTGCGGTGGCGGCTTGATCTGCGCCCGGGTGAGGGCCACCACGTCGGACACCGAATCGACCACGATGCCGATCACGCGTTTGCCGATGTTGAGCACGATGGTGGCAGTGATCTCGTTGTACTGAGGCGTTTGACCAAACTTGATGCGCAGATCCACGATGGGCACGATCACCCCGCGCAAGTTGACCACCCCTTTCATGAACTCAGGTGCGTTGGCAATGCGGGTGGGTTCGCTGTAGCCACGGATTTCTTGCACGGTCAGGATGGGGATGCCGTATTCCTCTTGTCCGAGGCGGAAACTGAGGTACTCGCCCGCAAGGGCTTCGGCGGGGCGTTGGTCGTTGGTCATGATCTTCTGGGCCTCTCTGAATCTTTGTTATAAAAAACGCCCCCATCGCTGGGGGCCAACCACGGTCGGGTCATCGGTACGCCCGTGGAATTCGATGCATAGATGCGGCAGGGTGGTGAAGCGCTCAGAACGACGTCCACTCGCCATCGGCCGCCCCGGCTGCGGCCAGTGCCACGGCGGGCATGGGCGTCAACTTGGGCTCTGCCGGCCGTGCCGCCAGCTTGCGCGGTGCGGCGGGTTTGGACACCTGTGCCCGCACCACCGGGGCGACCGGTGCCGAGCGCGGTGCATGTGCCACCGGTGCCGTGCGGGCCACACCACCGGCAGGCAGCTGGAACACCGACACCGCCTGCAGCAACTGGGCCGCCTGCTGGCGCAGACCATCGGCGGCGGCCGCGCTTTCCTCCACCAAGGCCGCGTTCTGCTGGGTGGCTTGGTCCATTTGCGTGACCGCTTCGCCGATCTGCGACACGCCGGCGCTCTGCTCGGCGCTCGCAGCGGTGATCTCGCCCATGATGTCGGTCACGCGTCGGATGGCATCAACCACCTCCTGGATCGTGTTGCCCGCCTGGTCCACCAGGGTCGTGCCTTGGTCCACCCGCTGCGTGCTGGCGCTGATCAGCTCCTTGATTTCCTTCGCAGCATTCGCGCTGCGCTGCGCGAGGTTGCGCAC
>DASUIK010000244.1:0-4833 GCA_036279795.1 Burkholderiaceae bacterium
AGGTCCACCTCACCCTTGGCCAGCAGCGAGCCCACCGGCACACCGGGCGGCGGCGTGATGATGCGGGGTCGGATCTCATCGGCGATGCCCCAGCGTTCGAACAACTGGGCCAGGGCCACACCGCTGGGCCCGGTGGAATAGCTCAAGCGCGGCGCGGCCAGCACGGCCGCGCGCACGGCGGCCTCGCTCGACAGATCGGGCAAGGGTGCGCCGGCGCGCACGGCCACTGCCACGCCCGAATGCACGAGATCCACCCGGCTGTCCGCCTGCACATGACCGGCAGCGATCAGCTTGTCCATGGCGTCTGACGCCAGCACCACCACATCGAACACCTCGCCTGCGGCCACGCGCTTGGTGGCATCCACACCGCCCACCGACTCGATCTGCACGGTTTGCCCCGACCGCTGCTGGTAATCGCTGGCCAGCTCGCTCAGCAGCTGGCGGGTGGCCATGGAGGAAATGCCGGTGAGGGGGGTGTGCATGGGTGCAGGCAGAAGCGGGGGATGGAGCGCCATTGTCGGGAGGGTGGACGGACTTTCCAAGCCCGGGCACACGCTAGCTGCTATCGCATTTCGGCATAATGAAGCAAAAGTTATTCTCCTTACCGCATGGACCTCAAGCAACTGGCCTACTTCGTGCGCGTGGCCGAGCTGGGCAGCTTCACCCGGGCCGCCACTGCCCTGGGCGTGGCCCAGCCCGCGCTGAGCCGCCAGGTGCGCCTGCTGGAGGTGGAGCTGCGCCAAAACCTGCTGGTGCGCAACGGCCGGGGGGCCACCCCCACCGAAGCGGGCAAGCTGCTGCTGGCCCACGGGCGCGGCATCCTGCACCAGGTGGAGCGCGCCCGCGAGGAGCTGGGGCGGGTGCGCGGCGCGCTGGCCGGGCGGGTGGCCATTGGCCTGCCCACCAGCGTCGCCAAGGTGCTCACCGTGCCCCTCACGCGCGAATTCCGCTTGCGCCTGCCCGATGCTTCGCTGTCCATCGGCGAAGGCCTCTCGGCCAGCATGCTGGAAGGCTTGCAAACTGGGCGGCTCGACCTGGCCGTGCTCTACAACGCTGCGCCCTCGCCCGACATCGAACTCACGCCCCTGGTGGAAGAAGACCTCTACCTGATCCAACCGCCCGGCACGCCCGCGCCTGCCGAAGGCGTGACGCTGCGCGAACTCTCCGCCCTGCCCCTGGTCATTCCCAGCCGACCCAACGCCATCCGCATGCTGGTCGAAACGGAACTGGCCAACATCGGCTGCCGCCCTCACATCGTGCTCGAAATCGATGGTGTCTCGGCCATCCTGGACCTGGTGGCCGATGGCGCCGGCCACGCCGTCTTGTCGCGCAATGCGGTGCGCACATCGGCCCATGCCGACACCCTGGTGGTCACGCGCGTCCACTCGCCCCGGCTGCGCACGCGGCTCAGCGTGGCCGCCAGCGCCCAGCGCCCCACCACCCTCACCCAACAGGCCATGCTGGACCTGATCGGCCAGCTGGCGCCCCGCCTGCTGACCTGAAGCCGCGTCAGTCGCTCAGAAACTCGGCGCCGAAGTCGGCCGCGAAGGCCTCGCGCCCACTCAGGGTAAGCGTCACGTCGTAGCGCACCAGCACGCCACCATTTTGAGCGAGTCGCAGCGTTGATCGGTGCGGATCAAAAGCCGCCTCCAAGTCCTCGGACACCTCGCGCGACACACGCAAGCTGTGGTCCCATTCGCCGCCTTCATCCAGCGCCATCGGGTCCGCCGCATCGTGTGCGCGTCCCCACTCATGGCACCAGGCGAGCACCTGTGCCAGCTCGGCCTGCAGCGCCGGCCACCGCGCCTCGTTGACGCTGGCCATGGCCTCAAAACTGCTCACGCCTTCTGTGGATTCGTGGGCATCAAACACCAGGTACGCCGACATGTCATGCCTCCACCAAATCGGCCGGCCACAGCAGGCGCACGCCTGTTTTCGCCGCCAGAGTGGCCACATCGGTCATGCTGTCCACGTCCACACGGTAGTGGGTGTTGGAGGTTGCCCAGCGGTACACCGCCGTTGGGTGCCGGGCCTGCCACTGCGCCCCCCCAGTGTCTGGCCCAGCGGCCAAGATGGCACGCGCCACCTCGCATGAAAACACCACCGGGTTGCCTGGCAAGCCGTCCACCACCGGGCGAACCAGCTCGGTCTGCGGTGGCCGTGTCGCATAGGCCGCCAGCAGATCGCGGACGTCCTGGGCCGTGATCAAGGGTTGATCGGCCAGCACCACCACCACCGCATCGGCTGTCGCCAACACGGCCCGCAGCCCCAGGTGCAAGGACGACGCCTGGCCTTGATCGGGCGCCGGGTGGCGAATCAGTTGCACCGGCAGGTCAGTGAGCACGGGCGCAATGCGCTCTGCATGGTGCCCCAGCACCACCACCACCGACTCCACGCCGGCCTCCCACACCGCATGCACTTGGCGGCGAAGCAAGGCCTCGCCGTCGATCTCAAGCAGGCACTTGGGCCGGTGCCCCATGCGCGAGCCCACGCCTGCGGCCAGCACCAGGGCGGCCACGCGGAGGGGCACAGGCGGAGAAACTGGATCACTCATCGTGGGTCTTGTAGTATGGAACCGTTCCAACACGGAGGATTGTTCATGAAACCCATCACCGCCGCAGCATTGCTCGCAGCCACCCTGGCCAGTGCCGCCTGTGTCACCCAACCTCTGGCCCAAAAAGGCGGTGGCGCCATCGACACCACCGGCTGGAGTTGCAGCGCACGTGGCATGGTGATGGGCCGCTACGGTGGCGGCGATGACGCCTACATCCAGTTGATCGGTGACAAACAGGGGGGCAACTACCCGGTCCGACTCAACCAGGCGGGCACCGTGGCCACCGGCCTCACCGGCAACAGCACGCCGTTCACCTGCACCAAACGCTGATCGCACAAACAACAAAGCCGATCTGAGATCGGCTTTGTTGAGGTGCAGGCTGGAGGCGCGATCCGGAGTCGAACCGGACTAACCGGATTTGCAATCCGGGGCATAACCGCTTTGCTATCGCGCCGTGTGCGGTGCTGTCATCGGTTCGTCCATGTGACGGTGCCTTTGACAAAAAAGGGAAGCCTGGGCTTCCCTTTTTCAAATTTGGAGCGGGAAACGAGACTCGAACTCGCGACCTCAACCTTGGCAAGGTTGCGCTCTACCAACTGAGCTATTCCCGCGTTTTTCAGTCTTCAACATTGCTGCTGTTGTCTGAAGCTGAAATTATAGCGCTTTTTTTACGACCTCGTCAAACAAGCCCCAAAAATTTTCAGTGCTTGACGGAGCCGGTGGCCTGTGCCGAAGCGCCTGTTGCAGCGGCCACCGCAGCGGCCACCTCTTCATCGGTCAGAGGCACGGTGGTGCGTTCCAGCGCGATCTCCAGCACTTTGTCGATCCACTTCACCGGCACGATCTGCAGGTCGTTCTTCACGTTGTCGGGAATCTCGGCCAAGTCCTTCACGTTCTCTTCGGGAATGATCACGGTCTTGATGCCGCCACGCAGCGCGGCCAGCAGTTTTTCCTTCAGGCCGCCGATCGCCGTGACCTCGCCGCGCAGGGTGATCTCGCCGGTCATGGCCACGTCGCCGCGCACCGGGATGCCGGTCAAAGCCGACACCAGGGCCGTCGTCATCGCCGCGCCGGCACTGGGACCGTCCTTGGGGGTGGCACCATCGGGCACGTGGATGTGGATGTCGCGCTTCTCGAACATCTCGTCCTTGATGCCCAGCATGCGCGAGCGGCTGCGCACCACGGTGCGTGCGGCCTCAACCGATTCCTTCATCACGTCGCCCAGCGAGCCAGTGCGCGTGATGACACCCTTGCCGGGCATCAGTGCAGCTTCGATGGTCAGCAGGTCGCCGCCCACCTCGGTCCAGGCCAGACCCACCACCTGGCCGACCTGGTTCTGGCCTTCGGCACGGCCGTAGGTGTACTTGCGCACGCCCAGGAAATCGGACAGGTTGTCGGCCGTGACCTGCACCGGCGCTTCCAGCTTCTTGAGCAACAGGCCCTTGACCACCTTGCGGCAGATCTTGGACAGCTCGCGTTCAAGCGAGCGCACACCGGCTTCACGGGTGTAGTAACGCACGATGTCGCGCACCGCCGCCTCCGCCACCTGCATTTCGGCGTCTTTCACACCGTTGTTCTTCATCTGCTTGGGCAGCAGGTACTTCACGGCAATGTTGGTCTTCTCGTCCTCGGTGTAGCCCGACAGGCGGATCACTTCCATGCGGTCCAGCAGCGCGGGCGGGATGTTCATGGAGTTGGAAGTCGCTACGAACATCACGTCGGACAGATCGAAGTCCACCTCGACGTAGTGGTCACCGAAGGTGTGGTTCTGCTCGGGGTCCAGCACCTCCAGCAGCGCACTCGACGGGTCACCGCGGAAATCGGTGCCCAGCTTGTCGATCTCGTCGAGCAGGAACAGCGGGTTGCGCGTGCCGACCTTGGTCAGGCTCTGCAACACCTTGCCCGGCATGGCGCCGATGTAAGTACGGCGGTGGCCTCGGATTTCGGCCTCGTCACGCATGCCACCCAGGGCCATGCGCACGTACTTCCGCCCGGTCGCCTTGGCAATGGACTGCCCCAGCGAAGTCTTGCCCACACCCGGCGGGCCGACCAGGCACAGGATCGGCGCCTTCACCTTGTCCACACGTTGCTGCACCGCGAGGTATTCGAGGATGCGGTCCTTGACCTTCTCCAGGCCGAAGTGGTCTTCGTTGAGCACGCCTTCGGCCAGGCCCAGGTCGTGTTTGATCTTGGTTTTCTTGCTCCACGGCAAGCCAGTCAGCACGTCGATGTAGTTGCGCACCACAGACGCCTCGGCCGACATGGGCGACATCAGCTTG
>DASUIK010000245.1:0-11517 GCA_036279795.1 Burkholderiaceae bacterium
CGCCACCGAACTCAGTGTGGTTCGGGCAGTTCGATCTTGACTTCCAAGACTTCCAGGTTGTCCTGGCGTTCCAGGTGCACCTTGATGTCGTCGGGGTTGATCTTGATGTACTTGCTGATCACAGCCACCAGGTCGCGCTGCAGCTGCGGCAGGTAGTCGGGTTCAGCGGCGTTGCGGCCACTGCGCTCGTGCGCCAGGATGATTTGCAGGCGTTCCTTGGCGACACTGGCGGTCTTTTTCTTTTCGCCGAGCAGGAAAGACAGGAAGGACATGCCGCTCACCTCCCACCAAACAGGCGCTTGAGCAGGCCCACCTTCTGCGCTTCGACAAAACGCAGCGGTTTGTCTTCGCCCAGGAATCGGGCGATCACGTCCTTGTAGGCCTCGGACACGTCCGACCCCTTGAGGTGGATGGCCGGTGTGCCTTGGTTGGACGCCTGCAACACGCTTTCGCTTTCGGGCAC
The DNA here is from genome assembly GCA_036279795.1 of Burkholderiaceae bacterium. GTDB lineage: Bacteria > Pseudomonadota > Gammaproteobacteria > Burkholderiales > Burkholderiaceae_C > Hydrogenophaga. The sequence continues at coordinate 464 of DASUIK010000245.1, forward strand.
CACGCCGATGAGCTTGATGCGCAGGATGTCCTGGATGTCTTCCAGCGACAACATCTGCCCATCCTGCACGCGGTTGGGGTTGTAGCGCGTGATCAGCAGGTGTTCCTTGATGGGCTCCTTGCCTTCGATGGCGCGTTTGGTCTTGCTGCCCAGCATGCCCAGGATGCGGTCGGAGTCGCGCACCGAAGACACCTCGGGGTTGGTCACCACCAGGGCCTCGTCGGCAAAGTGCATCGCCAGCAAGGCACCGGTTTCGATGCCGGCCGGCGAATCACAGACGATGTACTCGAAGCCCATGGTGGCCAGGTCGTTCAGCACCTTCTCCACACCATCCTTGGTGAGCGCTTCTTTGTCGCGCGTCTGGCTGGCGGCCAGCACGAACAGGTTGTCGCAGCTCTTGTCCTTGATCAGCGCCTGGTTGAGGTTGGCCTCGCCGTGGATCACATTGATCAGGTCATACACCACGCGGCGTTCGCAGCCCATGATGAGGTCGAGGTTGCGCAGGCCGACGTCGAAGTCGATCACCGCCGTCTTGTGCCCGGCCAGCGCCAGGCCCGATGCAAAGCTGGCGCTGGTGGTGGTCTTGCCCACCCCGCCCTTGCCGGAAGTCACCACAACGATCTTGGCCATGTGTGTGTGTTTCTCTCAAAAATGTCAGGGTTTGATGGCATCCATCACCAGCTTGTCGCCCTCGGGGCCTGAAAACAGGCGCACCTGGGTGGGCTTGCCCAGCACCTCGTCGGGCCAGGGCACTTCGCTGGTGCGGTAGATGCCGGCGATGGACACCAACTCGGGTTCCATGGCCAAGGCAAAAATGCGCGCCTCGGTGTTGCCACGTGCCCCGGCAATGGCTTTGCCACGCAGCGGGGCGTAGACGTGGATGTGGCCGTCGGCAATGACCTCGGCACCCGCATTGACCATGGCCAACACCACCAGATCGCGGCCACGGGCATACACCTGTTGGCCCGAGCGCAGTGGTTTGTCAACGATCAAGGCCGGAGGGGCCGCCATAGGTGCTTCAACCGCGGCTGGTGCTGGTGCGATAGCAGCCGCGCTGGGTGCAGGAACCGTTGCCGGTGTTGCCGTTGTCCTGGCTGGCAAGACCTCGTCCGCCACCACCAGCCCTGCTTGTTGGGCCAGTTGGGCATGGGCCACACCACCACCCCGGACCGCCACCGGCCGCAAATGCAGCGACCTCGCGGCTTGCAACAGCGCTTCGAACGCCATGGGCGTCGGATCGGTGCCTTGCTCGGCGTCCAGCAACGAAAAGTCGATCAGCAACGCATCGTTGTCGAAAAAGTCCGGGACATCAGCGTACTGGGCCGCCAATTCCTCTGCCACCTGGTCCAGCCGATCCGATTTGACGCGCAGCGCCACCAGCGGCAGCTGGGCGCTTTTGATGTCAAACAGGGTGGGTGCGTTGGCAGCCAGGGCAACGGTCATGCGGAATGGAACAAGGCGGTCGGGCAGATCAAGCGGCAAATCTTACCAGCCGGGGCCTTGGAGCCTCGTGCCAACCGTCTGGAGGGGCAAAAGGGCGTGTCCTGACTTCTTATCTAGGACTTCTATATCAAATTCGTAGTCGTAGTAGAGCTTGGCTCAAAAAGTGGACAAGCCTCTTTTTCATTTTGAAATCAATGGCTTACAAAAGGGACAACCGTGTGCGGGCAGGCCTGTTGAGTGCACACACGATTGGGGACAAGTTGCAGGTTTTCCACTGGCCTGTGAATAACATTGATCTTGTCATTTTGTTATCCACAAACTTGTGGACAGCCACAGGTGCACCGTTTGTGGTGTCCATCCGACAAATGGCAAGCTTGTTGGGGGTTTTGCCCGTGCCAAACGCAAAAAAGCCCAGCCGGATGCCGGCTGGGCTTCACGCAAACGATGGGCGGCGGTGTGTCAGCTGCCTTGGCGCATGCTGCCATGGCCGTGGCCGTGGCCGCGCATGCCACCACGGTCACCCCGTGGTTTGCCACCCATGCCCATGCCGGCCATGGGTGCCTGGGTGTCGAACACCTTTTGTTGTTCGGCGCTGAGGGCCGCGTACAAAGCGCGGGTGGCTTCCACCACCTTGGCATGGTGGGCGTCGTGTTCGGTCTTGCGGGCTTCCATCTGGTCCAGGCGCTGCGGCGTGGTCAGTTTGGCCCAGGCATCCCGATCGGGCGGCGTGGCGCGTGCGGGGGGCTGGTGGGCGTTGACGTACTGGGTCCAGGCGGCTTCTTGCGCTGGCGTCAGCTTGAGCGCGGCTTTGAGCTGGTTTTGGCGTTCGGCCATTTGCTTGGCCATCTGCTCATGGCGGGGGCCGTCGCCCTTGTGCTGCATCTGCGCCATGGCCGGTGCGCCGGCCAACAAAGCAAGTGCGGTGGCGGCGGCGATCAGTGAGGGGGATTTGAACTTCATCTTCAGGCTCCTGTGAGGTGGGGATGGCTGCAGTTTGAAGTTGCCGTGTAAGGCTTTGGTGGCGCTGAACAGGCCGCTGTGTAAAGAAGTGTTGGGGTTCAGCGAAGCCCGGCCAGGTCGTCGAGGATGGGGCAATCGGGCCGGTCGTCGCCATGGCAGCACGTGGTCAGGTTCACCAGGCTGCGTTCCATGGCCTGCAGCTGCGCGATGCGGTCTTGCAGCACCCGCATGTGGCGCTGTGCCACCTGTTTGACCTTGGCGCTGGAGCGCCGGCGGTCCAGCCACAGGCCCACGAGCTCGGCGATGTCCGCCATGGAGAAACCGAGGTCACGCGCGCGCTTGATGAATTGCAGGGTGTGCACATCCTTGCGCTGGTAAAGGCGGTAACCGCTGTCGGTGCGGGCCACTTCGCCCAGCAGGCCCAGCCCTTCGTAGTGGCGCAACATCTTGGCCGAGATGCCCGACAGGCGGGCCGCCTCACCAATGTTGACGGGCCACTGGGTGGGAGGCGGACTGGCTTTGCGGTTCATGATGAGACGACGTAGCCTTCTTCGGCGATGGCCTCGGCGATCTCGGCCCGCGCGACGTCGCTGTCCACTTCGACACGGTTTTGGCTGCGGTCGATCACCACCTGTGCTTGGGTGTCCAGTGCCAGGATGGCTTGCTTGACGCTCTTTTCGCAATGGCCGCAGGTCATGCCGGTGACGGTGAAGGTCTGTTTCATGGAGGTGCTCCGTGGGGTGATTGAACGAGGCTTCAGTGTGAAGCCTGACACCGGGGCAAGGTCAAGCCCATTGTGGCAACAGGGTGTTGGTTTCGCTTTGACACGGATCAAGCGCCCCCAAAAAAGCGCTTGACCCTGACACCGTGGAAAGCTTCACACTGCAGGCATGAACATCACCACCTCCCCCACCGATGTCGTTCCCGATCCGGAACAGTGCGAGCTGGACCTGGGCATTGGCGGCATGACCTGTGCCTCGTGTGTGTCCCGCGTTGAACGGGCCCTGAAGAAGCTGCCCGGGGTGCAAGAAGCCACCGTCAATCTGGCCACCGAAACCGCGCGCGTGCGCTGGGCTGCACCGGCGGACGCAGAGGCCAATGACCAGCCAGCCATGGCCGCACGCATCCAACGTGCGGTGCGCGATGCGGGCTACGAACCGCGCCCCATCGACACATCGGATGCGGATCAGGTGCATCGCTTCATGGGGGTGCCCTCGGATGCCTGGCCTGTGCTGCTGGGCATGCTGTTGTCTGCCCCGCTGGCCCTGCCCATGGTGGGCGATCTGTTCAGCCAACACTGGATGCTGCCGGCCTGGGTGCAGTTTCTGCTGGCCACGCCAGTGCAGTTCGTGTTGGGTGCGCGTTTTTACAAGGCCGGTTGGCATGCGCTGAAGGCCTTCACCGGCAACATGGAGCTGCTGGTGGCCATCGGCACCACCGCGGGTTGGGCGCTCAGCACCTGGCTGTGGTGGCGCGCCGAGCCGGGCGAGATGGTGCACCTGTACTTCGAAGGCTCGGCTGTGGTCATCACCCTCGTGTTGTTGGGCAAGTGGCTCGAGGCCCGCGCCAAGCGCCAGACGACCGAAGCCATACGCGCGCTGCAGGCCCTGCGGCCCGACGTGGCCCACCTCTTGCCAGACGGCATCAAACGCACCGACATCACCGACGTCCCGGTGGCCGAATTGCTGCCCGGCGACCTGTTGCAAGTGCGCCCTGGCGAGCGTTTCCCGGCCGATGCCGAGGTGGCCGAAGGTGAAACCCAGGCCAACGAATCCATGCTGACCGGCGAGCCCATGCCGGTGCACAAACGCCCGGGCGACAGCGTGACCGGTGGCAGCCTGAACGGCGAAGGCGCGGTGGTCATCCGCGTGCGGGCCGTGGGCGCGCAGAGCGTGCTCAACCACATCATTGCGCTGGTGCAGGACGCCCAGGCCACCAAAGCCCCGGTGCAGCGGCTGGTGGACCAGGTGGCCGCCGTGTTTGTGCCCGTGGTGCTGGTGATCGCGCTGCTCACCTTCCTGGTGTGGTGGTGGCACGGCGCTTTGCCGGAGGAAGCCCTCATCCACGCGGTGGCCGTGCTGGTCATTGCCTGCCCCTGTGCCCTGGGCCTGGCCACGCCCGCCGCCATCATGGCCGGCACCGGCGTGGCGGCCAAACACGGGATCCTCATCAAGGACGCCCAGGCGCTGGAGATCGCCCACCAGGTCAAGGTCGTGGCATTTGACAAGACCGGCACCCTCACACGTGGCCAGCCGCAGTTGCTGCAACTGCTGCCCACACAGGGCGTGGATGCCGACCAGGCCCTGGCCTTGGCGGCTGGTTTGCAGGCCCAGAGCGAACACCCCCTGGCCCACGCCGTGGTGAGCGCCCTGCGCGAGCAGCCCGCGCTGGTGGCCCTGCCCGCCACCGACGTGCGTGCCGTGCCCGGCCGTGGCACCGAAGGTGTGAGCCAAGGCCAGCCCGTGCGCGTGGGCAGCTTGCGCTGGATGGATGAGCTGGGTTTGGTGTTGGGCGATCTGGCACCAGTGGCCCAGCGCCTGCAGAACGAGGGTGCCACGGTGTCGGCGCTGGCCTGGGGCGACCGGGTGTACGCCTTGCTGGCCTTTGGTGACGAACCCAAACCCGGTGCGCGCGAGGCCATCGAAACCTTGCATGCGCGTGGCATCCGCACGGTGATGATCTCGGGCGACAACCGGGGTGCGGCTGAAGCGATGGCTCGGCGCCTTGGCTTGAGGCCTGAGCAGGGCGAGGTCATGGCCGAGGTGTTGCCAGGCGACAAGGCGCGGCAGGTGCAAGCGTTGAAGGTCGAGGGCCACACTGTGGCCATGGTGGGCGATGGTGTGAACGATGCGCCTGCGCTTGCAGCGGCGGATGTGGGCATGGCCATGGGCGGCCAGGGCGAAGGTGGTCAGGGCGGCTCCGATGTGGCCATGCACGCGGCCGGCATCACCCTCATGCGTGGCGATCCACGCCTGGTGGCAGCGGCCCTGGACGTGTCGCACCGCACCGTGATGAAGATCCGGCAAAACCTGTTCTGGGCCTTCGCCTACAACGTGGCGGGCATCCCGCTGGCAGCGTTGGGTTACCTCAGCCCCGTGGTGGCCGGTGCGGCCATGGCGCTGAGTTCGGTCAGTGTGTTGAGCAATGCGCTGTTGCTCAAGCGCTGGCGCCCACCCACCTGAGCTTGACCTGCGTCAATGACAAAAATGGCTGCGGCGGCGAAGCTCAGCCTCACCACAATGAGGAGACCCGCGCCATGAAATTCGAAACCCTTCGCATCATTCGCGACGAACACTCGGCGCTGTCGGCCATGTTGCAGTCATTGTTGACCCTGGTGCGCCAAGGCCCGGGCGATGCACCCGAGCGCTATTTCGACGTGCTGCGTGCCATGCTGTTTTACATCGATGAATTTCCGGAGAAACAGCACCACCCCAAGGAGTCCAACCTGTTGTTCCCGCGCGTGGCACGGGCCGCACCGCAGGTGATGGAGACCATCGCTCGGCTGGAGCGCGACCACATGCAGGGCGAGACGGCTGTGCGTGACCTGCAGCACAAACTGCTGGCCTGGGAACTGCTCGGCGAAAGCCGTCGCCAGACTTTTGTGGACGAGGCAGAACGCTACGTGGGCTTTTATCTGGAGCACATGCGGCTGGAGGAAAGCGACATCTTGCCGCTGGCCGAAACCCAGCTCGACGAGGCCGACCGGCGCGAACTCGACGCCGCCTTTGGCAGCCATGTCGATCCGCTGGTTCGCATGCACCAGTCGCGCAACAGCACCGCCCCCGCCCACGACCCCGCTTTCGACCGCCTGTTCACCCGCATCGTGATGCGGGCGCCCGCGCCTATCGGCTTGGGCTGAACGCCAGGCACAGTTCGCTGAAAGCCGCCAGCAGGCGGTCCACATCTTTCTGTTGGGTAGACGGTGAGAGCAGCAACATGCTGTGGAAGGGCGTGAGCAGCACACCCCGGTTGAGCATGAAGAGGTGGGTGAAACTTTCCAGCTCGGGTTGGGCGTGGTCCACCACGTCCTGGGCGTCGCGCGGCGTGTGGGGCATGAACTGCAATTCCATCCGCGCGCCCAGGCGCGTCACTGTCCAGGGCAGGCCGTGTGTGGCGATGTGGTGGCTCAGCCCTTGTTCCAGCCGCGCGGCCAGACCCAGCATGTGGCCGTAGCTGGCTTCGGTGTGCAAGTGCGTCAGTGCGGCCCGCAACGCCGCCAGCGTGAGCGCGTTGCCGGCCAGCGTGGTACCAATGCCGCTGTGGCCTTCGGGTGCGGCATTTTTCGCCACGCGCATGCGCTCGGCCACCTCGGCAGTGAAGCCGTAAAGCGCGCAGGGCAGGCCACCGGCCACCGCTTTGCCGGCCACAAAAAAATCCGGTGCCAGACCGTGGGCTTTGGCGTAGCCGCCGCGTGCGGTGGACAGGGTGTGGGTCTCGTCCATCACCAGCAGGGTGCCAAAGCGCTGGCACAAGGCCTGTGCGGCCTCCCAGAACCCGGGTGCGGGCGGCACCAGTCCGCAGTTGGTCAAGGCCGGCTCGGCCAGCAGGCAGGCCACCTGGCCGTCGCTCAGCGCGGCTTCCAGCGCTGCCAGGTCGTTGAAGGGCACCACCCGCGTGAAGGCGTGGTGGTTGTGCACCTGGCCCAGCACCGAAGGCCGCCGCAGCGTGGCGCCGCTGCTGGGGTCGCGGTCCACCAGCGTGTCGTCCACCGCGCCGTGGTAGCAGCCGTCGAACACCAACAGTTGGGGCCGTTGGGTGATGGCACGTGCCCAGCGCAGCACGAAGCGGTTGGCGTCGCTGGCCGTCAATGCCATTTGCCACATGGGCAGGCCAAAGGTCTCGGCCAACAGGGTGCCGACGTCCGGCGTGTGTTCGGCCGGCAGCATGCAGGTCAGGCCGCGTGCCGCCTGCTCGGCCAAGGCCTGGGCCAAGGATGCCGGGCTGTGGCCGAACATCGCGCCTGTGTCGCCCAGGCAAAAATCCGCGTAGCGCAGCCCATCCGCGCAGGTCAGCGTGACGCCCTGTGCCTCGCGCACGAACAGGGTGGCGGGTGTGGGCCAGTCGCGCATCCAGTGCAGGGGCACACCGAATAGAAAGTGTTGTTGTGCGGCCTGCGCCAGCGCGAGCGAGCGTGGGTGCTGGTCAAGAAAACGCTGGCGTTCTGAGGCCAGCAAGGCAGGCAGGTGGAATGGCGTGGTCATGGCACCGCAATGTAAGTGCCGACGCCCGATTCAAGGGTGCCATTGGCCAGTGGTTGGCCACGACCGACACAAAGTGGAACCATGGCGTGGCGATGGTCAGCCGCGTTTCTGTTGAGCCTCCTCTAGCAAGCTGCTGCGAAAGGCCAGCTTGCGCACGATGGCCGAAAACGCCCGGGTGGACGCCACCTCGCGCGCGGTGGGCGACCACAACATGCCGGGTGTGCGAACGGGCGTGGGGCTTTCCAGGCGCACCACCACCAGGCCGGCGTGGGCGGGCACCACGTTGGCGGCCACGATGGAGGCCAGCCCGGTCTTGGCCACCAGCTCCATCATGGGCGCGAGGGTGTTGATTTCTGCCATCACCTGGGGCTCGGCGCCACACGCGCGGAAACATTCGTCCAGCATCTGCCGGGTGGCAAAACTGCCGGGCAGCAGGGCCATGGGCAGGTGGTTCAGCTCCACCATGCGCACGCGCTTGCGCCGCGCCAGGGCATGGCCCTGGGCCACGATGAGCACCATCTCCTCGTTGTAGAGCGGCTCGAACTGCAGGCCCTCCGGCGCGCTGGGGCGGTAGGCCACGCCCAGGTCCAACGTGCCTTGCCGCAGGCGGGCCGCGATCTGGTCGGCCGGCAGTTCTTCGGCCACCACCTTCACGCGCGGGTGTTTTTGCTGGAAGGCGGCGATGCAGTCGGGGATGAACCCGAGGTTGAAGGTGTGGGTGGCGCCGATGTGCAGCTCGCCCGCCATGTCCGAGCCGTCGCGCCGCAACGCGCCCAGGCCGAGGTCGATTTCCTGCAGCGCGCGCGTGGCGTGGTGCAGGAATTCGTCGCCGGCTTCGGTGAGCGCCACGCGCTTGCCCACGCGGTCGAACAGCGGCCGGCCCAGCTCGTCTTCCAGCTGCTTGATCTGGTGTGACAAGGTGGATTGGGTGACATGCAGCCGCTCGGCCGCGCGGGTGAAGTTGAGCGAGCCCGCCAGGGCAATGAAGTAGCGCAGGTGCCGCAGTTCCACGGGGGTGTCCCTCTCATCATCGACAGCATCGATGGTATCCATGAAAAACCATCATTGTTAAAAATCGTTGCCCCTCGCTACAGTCCGTTCCCAACAGCCCACCCCACCGGGTGGACGCACGACAGGAGACAACGCGGTGCACAAAGTCCTCAGCGGCATCAAGGTGCTGGAGCAAGGCACGTTCATCACCGGCCCGGCGGCCGGCATGTTTTTGGCCGACCTCGGTGCCGAGGTCATCAAGATCGAACAACCGGGCAGCGGCGACCCCTTCCGCGCCTTCCGGGGCGGGCTGTACAGCACCCATTTCCAGACCTACAACCGCAACAAGCGCAGCGTCACCCTCAACCCCAAGCTCCCCGAAGACGCGGCGGTGTTTGACGAGCTGGTGAAGGACGCCGACGTGTACATCCAGAATTTCCGCCCCGGCGCGGCCGACCGCCTGGGCGCGGGCGAAGCCAAGCTGCGCGGCCTCAACCCGCGCCTGGTGTACTGCGCCATCAGCGGCTTTGGCCAAACCGGCCCGGCCGCCGGCCGCCCCGCCTACGACACCGTGGCCCAGGCCGCCAGCGGCTTCTTGAAGCTGCTGGTCAACCCGGCCAATCCGCGTGTGGTGGGCCCGGCCGTGGCCGATGCCATGACCGGCTTTTACGCGGCCTACGGCATCCTGGGGGCGTTGGTGGAGCGGGGCCGCACGGGTGTGGGCCGCAAGGTCGAGGTGTCGATGCTGGAGGCCATGTGCCACTTCAACCTCGACGCCTTCACCCACTACTTCTCGCAGAGCGAGATCATGGGCCCCTTCAGCCGGCCCAGCGTGTCGCAGTCCTACGTGCTCGAATGTGGCGACGGCAAGTGGATCGCGCTGCATATGTCCTCGCCTGAAAAGTTCTGGCAGGGCCTGGCCAACGCCATCGAACGGCCCACGCTGTTTGAAGACCCGCGTTTTGCCAGCCGCGAAGGCCGCATCCAGCACCAGGAAGACCTGATCGCGCTGCTGGGAGGCCTGTTCCGCCAGCACGACCGCGCCACCTGGTGCGCGCGCCTGGAAGCGCAGGACGTGCCCCACGCCCCCATGTACGACACGCAGGAAGCCATGGCCGACCCGCAGGCGCGCCACCTGCAACTGGAGGTGAGCGCGCCCCACCCCGAAGGCGGCACCTGGCGCACCGTGCGTTCGCCTGTGAGCTTTGACGGCGAGCGCGCGCTGGACGTGACCGCGCCGCCCGTGCTGGGGGCCGACAACGACGCCATCCTCGAACCCATACGCCGCCGCTTGCGCGGCGAGTGACACCCACCAGAACAACAGGAGACAAGACCATGACCCCGATGACCGAAGACGACCTGACCCGCGCCGTGCTCGACCGCCTGGCCACCGCCAAAGACCCGCGTTTTGCCGAGATCATGGCCGCGCTGATCAAGCACCTGCACGCCTTCATCCGCGAGGTGGACCTGAAGCCCGACGAGTGGATGGCCGGCATCCAGTTCCTCACCGCCGTGGGCCAGGCCTGCGACGACAAACGCCAGGAGTTCATCCTGCTGTCCGACACGCTGGGCGCGTCCATGATGGTGGTGATGCTGGACCAGTTGCGCGCCGCTGCCAAAGCCCAAGGCGCCGCCCACAGCGCCACGCCCGCCACCGAAGCCACCGTGCAAGGCCCCTACTACTGGGAAGGCGCGCCCGTGTTGCCCTGCGGCGCCAACATCGCGCCCGGTGTCAAGGGCGAGTCCACCTTTTACAGCGGCCGCGTCACCAACACCCAGGGCCAGCCCATCGCAGGCGCCACGCTGGACATCTGGAGCGGCGACGGCGAAGGCAACTACGACATGCAGCTGCCCGGTGACGAGATGGCCGCCCGCGCGCGCATCCAGACCGATGCCCAGGGCCGCTACTGGTTCTGGTCCATCAAGCCCACCTACTACCCGGTGCCGGTGGACGGCCCGGTGGGCCGCATGCTCGACGGCATGGGCCGCCACCCCAACCGCCCCGGCCACATCCACATGATGGTCTACGCGCCCGGCCACGTGAAGCTGACCACCCACCTGTTCGTGGCCAACAGCCCCTACATCGAGTCCGATGCCGTGTTCGGCGTGCGCCCCAGCCTGATCGTCGACTTCGAGCAGCACCCGGCCGGTCAGGCCCCCGACGGCAGCCAGCAGGCCCAGGCCTACTGGTCCGCGCACTACGACTTCCGCCTCGAATCCCAGGCCGCCTGAAAGCACGCACCATGAAAATCGGCAAATCCACCGTCCCGCACACCGCCATCTGCACCTCGGACGAACACACCATCGTCGTGCGCGGGCGCAACCTGTGCGATGAGCTGATCGGCCACCTGTCCTTCGCCGACTACTTTTTCCTGCTGCTCACCGGCAAGCAGCCCGACGCCGCCTGCAGCGCCGTGCTCAACGCCACGCTGGTGGCGATCGCCGAGCACGGCATGGTGC
>DASUIK010000246.1:0-5417 GCA_036279795.1 Burkholderiaceae bacterium
TTGAAGTTCTCGCTCACCACGTCGGCGGTGGCGATGAGCTTGAGGGCTGCTTCCTTGCCTTCGGGCGTCAACAGGTCGAGCGCCACGCTCTTCTTGTTGCGGTTGAACATGGGGAAAAAGCCCGCGCCCGATCCGATGAGCTTGCGGGTGGCATCGCCCTCGCGGCCATGGCCCACGGGTTCGACTTTGATGACCTCGGCCCCCAGGTCGGCCAGCAGCATGCCGCAGGTGGGGCCCATGACCATGTGGGTGAATTCGACGACGCGCAGGCCCGCGTAGGGAAGGGTGTGGGAGGTGTCAGACATGTTGGCTCCATCCGTGGGGCAGTCCGGCTTCGGGCGTCATGCCGTAGATCGGCTCGCCGGGCAGGCCGGCACGCAGGGGCTCGCGCGCCGCAATCAGGCGTGCGATGTCCACGCCGGTGCGCACACCCATGGCCTCGAACATGAAGACCAAGTCTTCGGTGACCACATTGCCCGAGGCACCCGGCGCGTAGGGGCAGCCGCCCAGGCCACCTAGCGAGCTGTCGAAGGTGCGCACACCCACGTCAAAAGCCGCGAGGCAGTTGGCCAGGCCCAGGCCGCGTGTGTTGTGCATGTGGGCCGCGCCGGTGCGCTCACCGATCTCGGCAAACACGCGCTGGAACAGGCGACGCACCTGGGCCGGGTTGGCCATGCCGGTGGTGTCGGACAGGCCGATCTCGTCCACGCCACAGGCTGCCAACGCGGCGGCCAGGCGCACCACACCGTCTTCGGGCACTTCACCTTGCAAGGTGCAGCCAAAGGCCGTGGAGATGCCAACCTCGATGTGCACGCCGGGCGCGGTGGCGTTGCGCAGCGCCACCACGGCGCGCACTTCGTCCACCATCTGTGCGGTGGTCTTGCGCACGTTGGCCAGGGAGTGAGCTTCGCTGGCCGACACGGGCAACGTCACCTGGTGCACGCCAGCTTCAATGGCGGTTTGCGCGCCGCGCAGGTTGGGGGCCAATGCCATCACCGTCCAACCCGGTTTGGTCAGCGCATGGGCCACCACCTCTGCCGCGTCGGCCATTTGTGGCAGCAAGCGCGCGGGCACAAAGGAGCAGACCTCGATCTCGCGCAGGCCGGCGTCATGCAAGGCGTCTATCCAGGCGAACTTGTGTGGGGTGGGCATGGTGGCCTGCACGCTTTGCAGGCCGTCGCGGGGGCCGACTTCGCTGATGAGGACGTCGGGTTTCTGGGGGGACTTGCTCATGAGTGTGTGTGAGTTTTGTCCGATGGTAGCCGCGCGCCGGAGCGTGTGGGCAACGGGTTCTGCTCGTGTCCCCCAGCGGCTGCGCCGCTTTCTCCTTGACCTCGCTGCACCCGTCACCCCACACGCTCCGACGACCACCATGTTGGCGCGCCAACGGTTGTACGCCCACATTGCTTCGGATCGGGGTGGCGGCGCAGGGCGCGCCGCCGCCCTCGCCCTGATCCCACGAGTGGACCCAAACGGAAATCAGGCCGCCACAGCCTCCACCGGCGCGGGAAACCCATTGCGGCCCGGAAATTCCGGCGCCAGTTCACGCGCGTTGCCCATCTTGAGCCACAGGCGGATCATCTTGCGGCGTTTGGCCAGGTCCTCGTCGTCTTCGAACCCGTTGCGCGAGTGCAGCACGGCGTAGTTGTTGGCGAATTGGATGTCGCCCGGCTCCAGCATCATGTCCAGCCGGATGGCGGGGTCGTGCATGACCTCGTCGAACAGGTCGAGCGCAGCGATTTCCACCCGTGACAACGGTTGCTTCATGATCTCGTGCCCCAGCTCCAGGTACTGGCGCAGGTAGCGGCAGCTGAGCTTGCCTTGGTGGAAGCTGAAGATGGGTGAGAGGCTGGGCATGGGTTCGCACAAGTGCTCGAAGTACATCGGACGGTAGTACAGGCCGATGAATTCGGGGCGGCGCGCCAGGATTTCGTTGTAGATCGCGGCCACGCTGACCAGGCTGCTCAGGCCACCCTGTTTGGCCCTGCGTATGCACAGCAGGCCGACCACGTCGGAGGGGTCGGAGTGGTAGGGCAGGTAGAGGTTGGTTTCGTAGACGCGGGTGGACTTCTTGGTCACGTCGCCCACGTTCATCACCGCGCCCAGCAGCTCGCCGCGCGGGTTCTGGCGCACGGGCGTGCCCATGTGCAGGCCCAGGCCGTAGTAGAGGCAGTTGATCTCTTCTTCGGTGTAGCGGTGCACGGGCAGGCCGCGCAGCAGCAGGAAGCCACGGCCGTTTTCCAGCTCGTCGGCGTAGCGCGCGAACTCGGGTGCGAGCGCGTGCAGCGGAAAGTCGTCCTTCCCAAAGTTCGGGAAGGTCAGGCCTTTGGCCTTGAGTTGTGCCAGCGCGGCGTCGAACACGGCGATAGTGTCGGGCGTGAGGTGGTGCACCCACGCCGTGTCGTTGGCGATGGCCGGGCCTTTCCAGACCGCCGGGCCGGTGATGGGTGTGGCTTGGATGATGTCGTTCATGTCGGATGTCTCCTTTGGGGGGAAGGGCCGCCGTGCGAGCACAGGCACGACGGCCGTGCGGGCTTATTGCGGCTTGTAGCCGGCGTTCTTGACCATGTTGGCCGAGAAATCCTGGGTGGCCTTGAGGCGGGCGTTGAGGTCTGCGGCGCTGCCGGCCTGGGCGTTGATGCCCAGTGCAGCGAGCTTCTCGACGAAGTCGGCCGACTTGACCACCTTGGTGATGGCCGTGCTGTAGCTTTCGATCAGGTTGGCGGGCGTACCGGCCGGCGCGAACACGCCGTTGAAGATCATGTCTTCGTAGCCCTTGATGCCCAGCTCGGCGTAGGTGGGCACGTCGGGCAGCAGCGAGAGGCGGCTGGTGCCATTGACGGCAACGATGCGCAACTTGCCCGCCTTGGCCGGCTGCGACATGGCGCCCACCGAACCGATGCCGGCCGGGATCTGGCCCGCCATCACGTCTTGCACGATGGGCGCATCACCACGGTAGGGCGCTGCTTTCAGGTCCAGGCCCAGGGCTTTGGCCACCACACCGACGGCGAAGTCGGGCGCGCTGGCGGGTGCGGGCACGCCCACGTTGCCCTTGCCGGGGTTGGCCTTGACCCAGGCGGCAAATTCCTTCATGCCGGCGTTGGGGTTGCCGATGACGGTGGTGTTGACCACAAACACGTCGGGGTTGACGGCCACCATCGCCACAGGAACGAAGTCTTTGGCGGTCTCGAAGCCCGGGTTGTTGATGGTGAGCGGGATCATGGCCACGGTGTGGCTGTTGGACAGGAACAGCGTGGTGCCGTCGGGTTTGGCGGCCTTGAGGGTCTGAGCGGCGATCTGGCCACCAGCGCCTGGCTTGTTCTCCACCACCACGCTGCGGCCCAGCTCTTGCGACAGGCCCTGCGCCAGGTGGCGGGCGATGGCGTCGCTGCTGCCGCCGGCGGGAAAGCCCACCAGCATCTTGATGGGCGGACCGTCCGCCAGGGCGGGGCCATGGGCCAGGAGCAGCGTGGTGGCGGCAGAAGCCACGAGGGCTTGGAGAGCGGGGCGTCGTTTCATGGTGGGAACTCCAGGGAGGGGGATGAAAATGAAAGTAGACCGAAGGGATTGCAAGCGGCGTGCCTGCGTCATGCCATGTCGAAGACCTTGCCGGGGTTGAGCAGGTTCAGCGGGTCCAGAGCGAGTTTGACAGCCCGCATGGCGGCGAGCTCGGCGGGGCTGCGGCTGGCGCCCAAGTAAGGCTTTTTGTGCAGGCCAATGCCATGCTCGGCCGACACGCTGCCGCCGGCCTCGGCCACCAGGCCATACACGATGGATTCGATCGCGTGCTCGGCCTCAGTGAAGCTCAGCCCGGGGAGCGAACGCGCATCGGTGCTCAGGTGCAAGTTGCCGTCACCGAGGTGGCCAAAACGCAAGGAGCGGTGGCCGGGGAAGCGTGCGGACAGCGCCGCCACACAGCGTTCGGCGAAGTCGCCAATCGTGGCTTGAGGCAGGCTGATGTCGAAGTTGATCGGTGCCAGGCGCGAGGGAAATTCGGCGGTGATCTCGCGCAGCCGCCACAGGCCGGCGGCCTGGGCCTGCGATTGGGCCAGCACCGCGTCCAGCACCAGCCCACTTTCCATGGCGCCGCCCAGCACGGCTTCCAGCGCGTCCGCCAAAGCACTTGTGTCGGCGCCGCTGAGGTCGGTCAGCACCAGCAACGGGTGGTCGTGTTCAAACGGACGTGGCTGGCCGGTCCAGCTGATGGCGTGCTGCACAAAGTCGTCCCACATCAACTCGAAGGCGGCGACGCCGCCAGGGCAGCGCGCCTGCAGCTGGCCCAGCAGGGCAAGGGCGCTGGCCACATCGGGCACCGCGGCCAGGGCGGTGGCGCGTGCCGCTTGCGCCGGGTGCAGGTGCAGCTGGGCGCGGGTGATGACACCCAGCGTGCCCTCGCTGCCGATAAACCAATGCTTGAGGTCGTAGCCGGTGTTGTTCTTGACCATGGGGCGCAGCATGTCCAGCACGGTTCCGTCGGCCAGCACCACCTCCAGGCCCAGGGTCTGCTCGCGCATCATGCCGAACTGCACCACGCCGTTGCCACCGGCGTTGGTGGCCAAGTTGCCGCCAATCTGGCAACTGCCGCGCGCGCCCAGGTCCACGCCAAACAGGCAGCCGGCGGCCTGGGCCGCTTCCTGAACGGCCTGCAGCGTGGCCCCGGCCTGCACGGTGACGACGTGGGCCACCGGGTCGAGCGATTCGATGGCATTCATCCGGTCCAGCGACAGGACCACCGCGCCGAGCGTGGGCACGGCGCCTCCGGCCAGACCCGTGAGCCCCCCCTGCGGCACCACGGGCACGCGGTGGGCGTGGCAAATGCGCAGCGCGGCCGACACCTGGGCGGTGCTGGCCGGGCGCAACCAGGCCAGGGGCGCCAGTGGCGCGGTGCCGCTCCAGTCGGTCTGGCGCTCGGTGGGGATGGCACTGCCGGTGCGAACGGCGTCGGCGCCAAGGGTGTCGGTCAGTGCCGCTAGGCAGGCGGCCGGCAAAGAGAGTGTGTGAAGGGTCGTGTTCTGTGACGAAGGCATGACACGCAGTATGAAAGCGCTGCGCCTCGGCCACAAATACGACCTGCTCCCTCAATCCATAGGTTCTGCCCTATGGCTGGCGGAGCGGGGCAGGCGCCCTTGCAGCACGCCTTGTTCCATGAGCGTTGCCACGGTTTCCTGCAGGCATTGGCGCGTGGCGTCGGCGGCCGGTGTGAGTGGCGTGCCGGCCGGCCACGCCAGGGACTGGATGCGCGTCAGCGCTGGCTCCACGATGTCCAGCGCCAGCACACTGGGCGCTTCATCGGTGGCGGCGAAGGCGTTGACCGGCAGCAGCGCCTGGGCCAGCCCTTCGCGCACCAGGGCGCGGGTGAGTTCGGCGTCGTTGATTTCATAGCGCACGTTGAGGCTGCGCCGGCGCGCGTTGGCCAC
>DASUIK010000247.1:0-5283 GCA_036279795.1 Burkholderiaceae bacterium
TGATCAGCGAAGCCGTGGTGGCCATGGAGTTCCGCGCCAGCGCGGAAGACATCGCCCGCATCTGCCACGCGCACCCGTCGTTGAGCGAAGCGACAAAAGAAGCCGCTCTCGCGGTGGACAAGCGCACGCTGAACTTCTGATGACCGGCCCGGTGCGTGCGGCCTATGAGGCCGAACTCAAGGCGCGCGGCTACCAGAGCGACCCCGCCCAACTGCGGGCGGTGGCCGCGCTGGAGCGTTGCGCAGCCGAGTGGTCGCACTACAAGGCCAAGCGCTCCAACGCGCTCAAGAAGCTCATCAACCGCCCGGACATCCCCAAGGGGGTCTACATGTACGGCGGGGTGGGGCGGGGCAAGAGCTTTCTGATGGATTGCTTCTTCAACGCCGTGCCACTCAAGCGCAAGACGCGGCTGCACTTCCACGAATTCATGCGTGAGGTTCACCGCGAGCTGGCCGACCTGCAAGGCACGGTCAACCCGCTGGACGAACTGGGCGCGCGTCTGGCCAAGCGCTACAAGCTGGTCTGTTTCGACGAGTTCCACGTGGCGGACGTGACCGACGCGATGATCCTGCACCGCTTGCTGGATGCGATGGAGCGCAACGGCGTGGGCATGGTCACCACCAGCAACTTCGTGCCTGATGGGCTCTACCCCGACGGCCTGCACCGCGACCGCATCTTGCCCGCCATCGAGTTGCTCAAGCGGACCATGCAGGTCATCAACGTCGACAACGGCACCGACTACCGGCGCCGCACGCTGGAGCAGGTCAAGCTTTACCACACGCCGCTGGGCGCGGACGCCGAAGCGCAGATGGAGGACACCTTCAACCGCCTGGCCGAAGCGCACGACGAAGACCCCGTGCTGCACATCGAGGCGCGCGAAATCCGCGCCATCCGCAAGGCCGGCGGCGTGGTGTGGTTCGACTTTCGCACCCTGTGTGGTGGGCCGCGTTCGCAGAACGACTACCTGGAGCTGGCCAGCCAGTTCCACACCGTGATGCTGAGCAATGTGCCGCACATGCCCGTCAACATGGCTTCGCAGGCACGGCGTTTCACCTGGCTGGTGGACGTGCTCTACGACCGTCGGGTCAAGCTCATCCTGTCGGCCGCTGTGCCGGCGGAGCAGCTCTACACCGAGGGCCCGCTGGCCCACGAATTTCCGCGCACCGTCTCGCGCCTGCACGAGATGCAGTCCGCCGAGTTTCTTGCGCTGGAGCGCCGCATGGTGGACACCTCGTTGACCTGAGGTACCAGGGCCATTGCAGGCCGCTTCAGGTGGTGCTGAGCGGCTCCAGCTTGACGATGATCAGCGACAGGTTGTCGCCCGTGCCCTTGGCGCGGGTGCGGGCCTTTTGTACGAGGAACTCGCAGGCTTCGCGCGCCGACAGCATGTCAATGGTGCGGGCCAGTTCTTCGCTGCGGAAGTAGTGCCACAGCCCGTCTGAGCAGGCCAGCAGCGCGTCGCCGACGCCCAGTTGATCGATGTGATGGGTGTCCATGGGGGGGTCGCGCTCTGTACCCAGGCAACCCATGAGCACGTTGCTGCTGGGGTGGGTGAGGGCTTCCTCCGCAGTGATTTCGCCCCGATTGACCATTTGCTGTACCAGCGAGTGGTCGAGTGTGCGGAACACCGGCTTGCCGCGCCGAAAATGGTAAACGCGCGAGTCGCCGGAGTGAATCCAGTCGCAGGCACCATCGGGGCTCAGCAGAAAGGCCGCCAAAGTGCTGTGGGGCTCTTCTTCGGAGGCCGCTGCGGTGAGTTTGATGACCAGATGCGCTTCATGCAGCAATTGCTGCAGCAACTCGGTGGGCTTGTCGTTGTCCGGGCTGTAACGTTCAAACAGCTGGTGGGCCGACAACATCACTTGGTCCGAGGCTTTGCGGCCCCCGCTGCGCCCGCCCATCCCATCGGCCACCACGCCCAACAAGCACCCGGGCACCCGGGGGTGGGTCAGCAGGCAGAGTTGGTCTTGCTGGTGGTCCCGGTCGCCGCGATCGAGGCCGGTGGACGCTGAGATTCGATAGCCTTTGGACATGGGTTTCCAGGTTCGCGGACGGACTCCCCGGGCCGGCGCTTGGGCGCCATGCCAATTTTGTTCGCCCGTATTATCGGAGCAAAGGAACCCTTCTTTGAGCCCACTTGAAAACGATGTGGCGGCGTTTTTTGATGCCGCCGGCCCCATGGCCCGGGAAGGCCAGCGCTTTGCCAAACGCCAGGGACAACTGGACATGGCCCTGGCCGTGGCACAGGCCATAGACCGGCGCGAAGTCTTGGTGGTCGAGGCCGGCACGGGTGTGGGCAAAACCTACGCCTACCTGGCCCCGGCCCTGCTCAGCGGCGGGCGCACCCTGATTTCCACCGCCACCAAGGCGCTGCAAGACCAGCTGTTCGGGCGCGACCTCCCCGCCGTCTGCCGCGCCCTGGGCCTGCCCGTGCGCACGGCCTTGCTCAAGGGCCGCTCCAGCTACCTGTGCCAGCACCGCATGGAGCAGGCGCGTTACTTGCTGGAGCCCCACGAGCGCTACCTGCACCAGTGGCTGGATCGCATCGAGGTCTGGTCCAAGCAGACGCAAAGTGGTGACATGGCCGAGGTGCCTGGGCTGGATGAGCGCGCGGCCATCCTGCCACTGGTCACGTCCACGCGGGAAAACTGTGTGGGCGCCCAGTGCCCGCATTTCCGTGCCTGCCACGTCAACCAGGCGCGGCGCGAGGCCATGGCGGCCGACGTGGTCGTGGTCAACCATCACCTGTTTTTTGCCGATGTGGCGGTGCGCGAATCGGGTGTGGCCGAATTGTTGCCCGCGGTAGAGCTGGTGGTGTTCGACGAGGCCCATCAGCTCAATGAAATTGGGGTGCAGTTCCTGGGAGTGCAGGTGTCCAGCGGCCACTTGCTTGACTTGGCGCGCGACACCCTGGCCCATGGGTTGCAAGCCGCGCGTGGCCTGCGCGACTGGAGCGCCCTGGCCGGCGGCCTCGAGCGCGCCACCCAAGATCTGCGTCTGGCCACCGGTGCCGACCGGCGCAGCAGTGGCAAGCGGCGTTGGCACGACGCCGTGCCCGAGGGCGTGGATGCTGCGGAATGGATGGGGGCCCTCGATGGCTTGGCCGACGCGCTGGACCACCTCCGTGACGGCTTGCACGGCGTGGAGGAACATTCGCCCGACCTCGCACGCGTGGCCCAGCGTGCGCAAGAGCTGGCCCAGCGCCTGCAGGCGATACGCGAGCCCGAAGCCGACGCCGCCGTGGCGCGCTGGGTGGAGCTGGGCGCAGGTTTGCGCCTGGTGCTGACCCCGCTGGACATCGCCGACGCTTTCCAGTCCAAGGTGCTGGCCCGCACTGGGGCACCCGCCACGAGTTGGGTGTTCACCTCCGCCACGCTGGGAAACGACGATGCGCTCTCCTGGTTCACCGAGCCCGTGGGCCTGAAGGACGCACGGACGCTGCGTGTGGCCAGCCCCTTCGACTACGCGGCCCAGGCGGCCGTGTACGTGCCTCCCGGCATGCCGGCCCCATCAGACCCGGGCCACACCGATGCGGTGGCGCACGCGGCCTGGGCTTGGGCGGGGCGCATTGGCGGCCGCACCCTGGTGCTCACCACCACCTTGCGTGCCGTCAAACGCATTGCCGAAGCGATGAACGCCTGGGCGGGGACACCGGTGGCCGGCCTGGCGGCGCCAGAGGTATTGGTGCAGGGGCAGGCGCCGAAGCGCGAGTTGCTGCGCCAGTTCGAGCGCGCGGGGCAGCCGGGCGCGCGCGGCGCGGTGTTGGTGGCTTCGGCCTCGTTCTGGGAAGGGGTTGACCTGCCGGGCGATGTGCTGCAGCTGGTCGTGATTGACAAACTGCCCTTCCCGCCGCCCGATGACCCACTGGTGGAGGCACGCACGCGCCAGATCGAACACGACAGCGGTAGCGCCTTCACCCGCTACTTTTTGCCCGAGGCTGCGGTGGCGCTCAAGCAGGGGGCTGGCCGCCTGATCCGCAGCGAGCACGACCGTGGCGTGCTGGTGGTATGCGACGTGCGGCTGCGCCGCATGGGTTATGGCCGCAAGCTGCTGGCCGGATTGCCGCCCATGCGCTGGGTGGAGAACGATGAAGCGATGTGGGCCGAGCTGGACGCCCTGTTGGTACCGGTCACCACAGCTTCCACCACGGCTCATCCGACTGCTTGAAGCCGCGGCTCAGGTACTCGCTTTTGGGGTAATTTTTTTCCATCACGCGCGCGGCGTCGTCGCGCAGCTGGGCCATGCCCAGCGCGTCGTAAGACTTGACCAGGATGAAGAGGGCTTCTTCCAGCGCCGGTGCATCGCGGAAATCGGTGAGCGCGGCCTGAGACCGGTTGATGGCGGCCACATAGGCGCCACGGGAGTAGTAGTAGCGCGCCACGTGGACCTCGTGCTGCGCCAGCGCGTTCACGATGTAGACCATGCGCTGGCGGGCGTCGGTGGTGTAGCGTGATTCGGGGAAGCGGCTGACCAGTTCGCCAAACGATTCGAACGCGGTGCGCGCGGCCTTCTGGTCGCGCTCCGACAAGTCTTGTTTGGCCATCGAGCCGAAGAGGCCGAGGTTGTCGTTGAAATTGACCACACCTTTGAGGTAGAGCGCGTAGTCGAGAGCCGGGCTGGTGGGGTGCAACTTGATGAAGCGGTCCAGCGTCACGATGGCCTGGGCTTTTTCCTCGGCCAGGTGGTGGGTGTAGGCCTTTTCGAGCTGCGCCTGCTGCGACAACAGGGTGCCGGCGGCGCGGCCTTCGAGCTTTTCGAAGTGGCTCACTGCCTTGTCGTAGTTGCGCGCGTTGCGTTCTTCGATGGCTTCGGAGAACAGCTTGTTCGGACTCCAGCCCACGGTCTCGTCCTTGGGCGGAGTGGACGAGCAGGCGCCCAGCAGCGTCGCCAACACCACGGCCCCGAAGAGGGACAGCAGGGATAATGGTGACTTGGACATGGTGAGCAAACCCTTCAGACAGGAACAAGAGGACGTACAGGACGTGGCCGAAGAAATTATATCGACCGGGTCCCTGTCTGCCCTTGAGGACGGCGAGCTCGAAGCCGAGCGCCGCAGCTTGCAGGTGCCCGACGTCCACCACGGCGACCGGCTTGACCGTGCACTGGTGGCCCTGTTGCCGGCGTTTTCGCGCGCCTACTTGCAGCAGTGTGTGGTCGATGGTGCTGTGTGCCTGAATGGACGTGCCGTGGCCAAGTCCGCCACCAAGGTGCGCGCGGGCGATGCCATCGACATCGAATTGCGACCCACGGCCCAGGCACAGGCTTTCATGCCCGAGCCCATGG
>DASUIK010000248.1:0-2414 GCA_036279795.1 Burkholderiaceae bacterium
CCCACCGTCAGCGGGTGGGTGCTGCCGTTGACGGTGAGCGCGATGGGCTGATCTTGGGAGGAAAGAGCGGCCATGCATTAGGTCCTGTTCGCACTGTTTTTCCGAGTGCGAACGGTGTAAAAACAGCGCCAATCTAGGCGCGCGACGAAGGCCAGACTGGGAGTCTGGCCTAGGAGTGCAACAACGAGTGGCGCTGTTTTCACACCGTTCCCTTCGGGTTGCGGCCAAAAAGGCCGTGCGCCGCGTTGCGAAGCCTTGCCGGGGGCATACCCCGGCGGCGTTTCGCGCCTTGCGCACGGCCTTTTTGACTCGCAACGCATCTCGGAAAAACAGTGCGAACAGGACCTCGCCGTCAAGCGGTGCCGCTGATGCGGCGCAGCAGCGCCGTCAACTGCTGGCGCTCGTCCGCACTCAGGTCGCCGAAGGTCAGCTCGGAGATGTGCTGCGCGTGCGGCAAGGTTTCAGCCACGGTGGAGCGGCCCAGCTCGGTCAGCGTCACGGTGGCATGGCGTTTGTCGCCGGGTTCGTGCGCCACGCTCACCAAGTCGGTCCACTTCAGGCGCTCCACGATGCCGCGCACCGCCGGCTCGTCCATGGCCGTGGCCTGCACGATGTCGGCGATGGTGGCGCCGGCGTGGTCGCGCACCGCACACAACACCACAAACTGGGCGGCGCTGAGTTTGTTGGCCGGCACCACCGACTGGAAAATGGCCGTGTGGCGCTGGTAGGCGCGGCGCAGCAGGTGGCCGACCTGGTCGGTCACGCGGTAGTCGTTCGGGGTCTGTGAGGTGCTCATGTTTGTCTCGCTCCGTTCGTTGAAGGAAAGTGGATCAGAGCCAACCCGCAACGCCTGCCCTCGCCCAGCCGGGGGACACCGCCGGGCCGGCTCTGCCGGACGGCTGGTGTCGCCCCTTGAGGGGGATGCGGCCACACGAAGTGGGCAAGCGACGGGGTGGGCTCATGCTAGACGCTGAGGTAGGCACGCCGGATGTCCTCTGCGCGGGACAATTCTTCGATCGTGCCCTCGAAGCGGATTTGGCCTTTTTCGAGCACGTAGGCCCGATCAGACACCAGTTCCGCGAAGTGCAGGTTCTGCTCCGACAAGAGGATGCTCACACCCTTGGCCTTGAGCTCCAGGATCATGTTCGCCATCTGCTCGACGATGACCGGCGCCACACCTTCGGAGGGCTCGT
Organism: Burkholderiaceae bacterium; assembly: GCA_036279795.1. Lineage (GTDB taxonomy): Bacteria > Pseudomonadota > Gammaproteobacteria > Burkholderiales > Burkholderiaceae_C > Hydrogenophaga. The sequence goes on from DASUIK010000248.1 coordinate 1,194, forward strand.
CCAGCAGCACCAGAAAGGGGTTGCCCATGAGCGTGCGGCCCACGGTCAACATCTGCTGCTCGCCACCGCTCATGCGGCCGCCCGGGCGGTCGGGCATCTCGCCCAGGTTGGGGAACAGCTTGTAGAGGTCTTGCGGCGTCCACAGCGGTGCGTCGCTGCCGTCGGGCCATTTGCGCGCCGGCTGCCGGCCCACCTCCAGGTTTTCGGTCACGGTCAGGTCGGTGAACACGCGCCGGTCTTCGGGCACGAAGCCCATGCCCAGCGAGGCGATCTGGTGCGGCTGGCTGTCCGAGATGTCGTTGGCCATGAAGCGCACGGTGCCCTTGTGCTTGTCCATCAGGCCCATCAGCGTCTTGAGCGTGGTGGACTTGCCGGCGCCGTTGCGCCCCATCAGAGCCACCACTTCGCCACGGCGCACCTGCAGGTTGATGTCGTAGAGGATTTGCGCCGCGCCGTACCAGGCCTTGAGGCCGTGCGCGTCCAGCAACACCTCGGGGCTGTTCGTTTGGGGGGCCGTCATGCCGCTTGCTCCTCGGGCGTTTTGCCACTGTCCTGGGTTTTCTCAAAGGTCTTGCCGGAGCCGAAATACACCTCCTGCACCTTGGGGTGGTCGCGGATGATGTCGGGCTTGCCCTCGGCAATCAGACGCCCGCGCGCCAGCACCACCATGCGGTCGGCGTAGGCAAACACCACGTCCATGCTGTGTTCGGTGAACAGCACGGCCACGCCACGCTCCACCACCAGCTTCTTGGTCAGGGCCATCAGCTCGTTGCGCTCCTTGGGCGCCATGCCGGCGGTGGGCTCGTCCATCAGCAGTAGCTTGGGGGCATTGGCCATGGCGATGGCCAGCTCCACGCGTTTGACGTCGCCGTAGGCCAACACGCTGCAGGGCCGGTCGGCCTGCGAGGCCATGCCCACCATGTCGAGCAGGTCCAACGCGTCGCTGCGGCGGTGTTTGGCCGCCGACGACCACAAGGAGAACAACTTCCTGTCTTGCGACAGCAGGGCCATCTGCACGTTCTCCACCACGGTGAGCGAGGAGAAGGTGGCGGCGATCTGGAAGGTGCGGCCCACCCCCAAGCGCCAGATGTCGCGCGGCTGCAGGCCCACCAGCTCCGTGCCGTCGAGGCGGATGGAGCCCCGGTCGGCCTTGAGCTGGCCGTTGACCATGTTGAAGGTGGTGGACTTGCCGGCGCCGTTGGGTCCGATCAAGGCCAGCAG
>DASUIK010000249.1:0-5940 GCA_036279795.1 Burkholderiaceae bacterium
AGTTTGCCGTTGAAGATGCGCCCTTGATTGAGCGCATAAAGGTGGGCGGCGGCGTCACGCCGGTAGCTGCGCGGGTCGGTGGCGTAGGAGGCCTTGGGTCCACCGGGCGCCGGCGTGGAGGGCGAGGGTGTGCCGGCGGGCGGTGCCGTGGGCGAACCCACTGTGGGCCCGGCAGGTGGCACGGCGGGCGGTGGGGTGCTGCATGCCGCCAGCAGGGCCAGCAGCCCGAGGGGCAGAGCGCGTGCGCAGCGCTGTGGCGAGTGCGGAATTGGGGCAGACGATGGGTTCATGACTGGGCCTCATGGGGTTTTGCGTTGGGAGTGTATGCGTGCGCGCAGGCTGGGCGCGCGCCTGTTGCACGGCATACTGACCGGCTGACATTCCTTACATTTGTTGACGCCCATGTCCCTGTTGTCGGAGCTGATCGCACACTTGGATGCCGCACCCGCCGTGCTGGTGGACGTTGTTGCCGTTCAAGGTTCGGTGCCGCGCGAGCCAGGCGCCTGGATGGCTGTGACCGCTGCGGGCCAGATCGGCACCGTGGGCGGCGGGCACCTCGAGTGGCAGGCTTGTGAACGTGCGCGGGCGATGCTCGCAGGTGGCGCGAGAGCCTCCCAGCAGCAGACCGTGGCGCTGGGCCCCAGCCTGGGCCAATGTTGTGGCGGGCAGGTCACGCTGCGCTACCAGTTGGTGGAGCAGGCCGACCGCGACGCGCTGAACCAACGCCTGCGCGCCGGGCACACGCCGGTGGCCTTGTTCGGCGGCGGCCATGTGGGGCGGGCCATCGTCGCGGCACTGACGCCCTTGCCCTTTGACATCCACTGGATAGACAGCCGCGACGAGGTCTTTCCGGCGAATCTGCCGCCCCAGGTGCAGGCCGAACACTCCGACCCGGTGCACCGTGCCGTGGCCGATTTGCGTGCCGGTGCGCGGGTGCTGATCATGAGTTTCAGCCATGCCGAAGACCTGGACGTGGTGGCGGCCTGCCTGCAACGCCAGCGCGAACGCGGCGACTTGCCTTTTGTTGGCCTGATCGGCAGCCGCACCAAATGGGCCACCTTCAGGCACCGGCTTGAGGCGCGTGGTTTCACTGAGGCGGAGTTGGACTATGTGACCTGTCCGATTGGCTTGCCCGAGATCAAGGGCAAGGCCCCTGCCACGATTGCGGCCTCTGTGACGGCGCAGCTGCTGATGCGTCAAGCCGACTGACACGCCGGTCGCTCGGTGGTTCGTTCTCCTCGACTGGGGGACGATTTTTTCAACTCGCTCAACTCAGCCGGGCTGCTCGCTCCCCCGGGGTAAATCCCTACGCGAACGGCTGGTCTTTTGTTGTTGAATCCAATTATTGTGTACAAAAATTGAATTCAAACCTGAAGACATTAAAGGAGGAGCCTTGAAAATACGCGTCATCAACCCCAACACCACGTGCGCCATGACAGAGACCATTGGGGCGGCCGCATCTCGAGTTGCCGGCCCTGGCACGCAGATCGTGGCCACCCAACCGGCAGGCGGGCCGGTTTCCATCGAGAGCCACTTTGACGAAGCTATTGCCGCCGTAGGCGTCGCCGAGGAGGTTCTGGCGGGTGAGCGTGAACAAACCGATGCCTATGTGATTGCCTGTTTTGGAGATCCGGGGCTTTGGTCGGCCCGCGAGCTGACACGGGCACCGGTGATTGGGATTGCCGAAGCCGCGTTTCACATGGCAGCGATGGTTGCTACACGCTTTTCGGTCGTCACCACGCTCGGGCGCACAGGGATCATTGCCGAGCACCTGCTGCAGCAATACGGTTTCGCGCATTTGTGTCGCAAGGTGCGGGCTGCCGAAATTCCGGTGCTGGACCTTGAGCACGATCCGGACGCCGCTTTGCGCAAGATCATTGAGGAGAGCTTGCGGGCCAAAAACGAGGATGGGATCGGTGCCATCGTGCTGGGCTGCGGCGGCATGGCCGACCTGACGGACACCATTTCCGAGGCCGTTGGCCTGCCCGTGGTCGAAGGCGTCAGTGCAGCCGTCAAGCTGGCCGAATCTCTTGTGCACCTGGGACTCAGGACCAGCAAGCACGGTGACCTTGATTTCCCACGCCCGAAGGCCTTTGCGGGGCAGTTCAGGCATTTCAGCGCCTGAGCGGCGCGCAAGTTGAATCATTAAAGGAGGCAGAGAATGAGCGATAACAACGATAAGTCGGCCGGCGAAGAGTCGCTGGCCCCACAACAAACACGGATCATGGACAAATGGTCCTATCTGCTGGCGTGGCTCGGGGGTTGTGTGTCCATCGGCACCTTTGCCATGGGCTCCAGCCTGGTGGGTCAGCTCAACATGTTGCAGTCCGTGGTGGCCATCGCCATCGGCTGTTTTGTCATCGGTGTGGCCCTGACCATCAACGGTGCGGCTGGCCACAAGTACGGCATCCCGTTCATGGTCCAGGCGCGCACGGCTTTTGGTTTTGCGGGTACCCGATTCCCTGGTCTTATCAGAGCGGTACCGGCGGTGGTGTGGTTCGGCTTCCAGAGCTGGATCGGCGCCGGCGCGCTCAACGCGGTGTCGGCTGCGCTGCTAGGCTTCGACAACCTGGTGGTCTGGTTCGTCATCTTCCAGGTGCTTCAGATCGCGCTGTCGGTGTACGGCTTCAAAGGCATCAAGTGGCTGGAGAACGTGGGCAGCGTGTTCATCATCGCTTCGCTGCTCTACATGTTCTGGGCCGTGATCACCAAGTACGGCGGCGCCATTGACGCCAAGATCACCAGCATCGAAGGCACCTGGGGCCTGCCCTTCTGGGGCGCCACCATGCTGTTCCTGGGCATCTACAGCACCATGATGCTCAACGTGAGCGACTATTCGCGCGAACTGCACCGCGACGTGAAGCCTGGCCTGCTGACCACGATTTACGCGATGTCCATCCTGCCTGCGACGATCTTCATGGGCCTCATTGGCCTGATGGTGGCGGGCGCCACCGGCACCAGCGACCCCATCGCCGTGTTCTCCAGTGCGGTGGACAACAAGCCCCTGCTGGTGATCACGCTGCTGTTCATTGCCTTTGCGCAGGTCACCACCAACGTGCTCAACAACGTGGTACCACCGGCGTATGTGCTGATGGACGTGTTCAAGCTGTCCTTCAAGAAGTCCGCCGTGTTGGTCGGTCTGCTGGCCTTCTGCACCTTCCCCTGGGAGCTGGTCAAGGACGAGTCCTCCAGTGGCCTGCAGATTTTTGTGCAGACCTACTCGGCTTTCCTCGGCCCGATTTTTGCCGTGCTGGTGGTGGACTACTACATCCTGCGCGGTCGTCGCCTGGATCTGCAGAAGCTGTATGACGTCAACGGCCCCTACCGTGGTGTGAACTGGGCCGGCATCATCGCCACGGCGGTGGGCGCGGCGGTGGCGCTGTACTTCTCCAAGGTGAGCTGGTATGCCAGCCTGCTGCCCGCAGGTGTGTGCTACTACCTGTTGATGAACCACTGGGCACCTTGCCGCCGCTTCATGGACGGCGCCCAACCCGCGGAGCAGGGCGCGGTGTCTGCCGCACGGAGGGCCTGAGCCTAGAATCGGGCGCATGGTCTCTCGCCGCTCCTCCGCCACCGCAGCGCCCTCCGCCAGTCCGGCGCCCGCCCCGGCCCCTGCACCCGAAGGGCGGGGTGTGGTCACCACTGTCGAGAGCATCGCTCAAGACCTGGCGGCTGCCATCGTGGAGCGGCGCATTGCCCCGGGCACCTGGCTGCGCGAAGAAGCGCTGGGGCGGGTGTATTCGGTCAGCCGCACCAAGGTGCGCGCCGCACTGGTGATGCTGGCCAAAGACAAGCTGGTGCACACCGTGCCCGACAAGGGCACGTTTGTGTGCCAGCCCACAGTCGAAGAGGCGCGCGAAATCTTTTCGGCGCGCCGGCTCATTGAAAGCGAAATCGTGCGCCTGTTCGTTGCGCGTGCCCAACGCGCAGACTTCGATCGGCTGCGCGAGCATGTGCGCATGGAGCGCTCTAGCCTCAAGGGCCTGGCGCTGGGTGCTGTGCGCGAACAACTGCTTGGCGATTTCCACGTTGCCCTCGCCGAACAAACTGGCCACACCGTGCTGACGGAAATCGTGACCGAACTGGTGGCCCGCAGTTCACTGATTGCCATGCTCTACCAGAGCCACAACGACGCCCACTGCGCCACCGACGAGCACGAGCAGTTTCTGCGCCTGTGCGAGCAGAAGAACACCGAGGCCGCGGTGGCCTACATGATGGACCACCTCACACGGATCGAAGCCAGCCTGGACTTGCAGCAGGTGGGGGCAGGGCGCCAGCTGGATCTGGTCAAGGCCTTGATGATGTGAAGGTCGCCTTCGGCTGCGGCTCGGCAGCGAAGTCGCGGCACAAGATGACCGACCCCAGGCGGGCTTGGCATCTTCCTTGCGAGCCCTCGGCACTGGGGTAAACCCGCAGGTGTTTGGTCTTCCAAAACTGTATACACTTTAGCCAACAATCGCAGCGGTGCTGGCAGGCAACTCACGGGTCCCTGTCTGGTTCGCGGTTCGGAAGTGGTTCAGAGCGCCCGCAGTGGTGAACCACAACGCCGTTACTCACACGAGGCTTCCATGGAAACCTACCTGCTCGATTGGGCCAACCTGCTCTTGCGTTGGCTGCACGTTATTGTTGCCATCGCATGGATTGGCTCCTCCTTTTACTTCGTTTTCCTCGACAGCAGCCTCACGCCGCCCGTTGATGACGATCTGAAAAAGCAGGGCGTCAGCGGCGAACTCTGGGCCGTGCATGGCGGGGGCTTCTATCACCCGGTGAAGTTCAACGTCAGCCCGCCCAAGTTGCCCGAGCACTTGCACTGGTTCTATTGGGAAAGCTATTCCACCTGGCTCAGCGGCTTTGCGCTGTTCCTCGTCTCCTACCTTTGGAGCCCCAGCGTCTACCTGATCGATCCCAAGGTCATGGCATGGGCGCCGGCCGCCGCCATTGGCGCTGCGCTGGCCTTTCTGGTCGTGTTCTGGCTGCTTTACGACGGCATCTGCCGCACCCTGGGCCAGAGCGAGAACGGCGACGCCAAGGTTGGCGCGGCGGTGCTGGTGCTGGTGTGCATCGCCGCCTTCGCTGCCACCCATATGTTCGCTGGCCGCGCAGCATTCCTGCTCATGGGGGCCATGCTCGCCACGGCGATGAGCGCCAACGTGTTCTTCTGGATCATCCCCGGCCAGCGCACGGTGGTGGCCGATATCAAGGCCGGCAGGCCGGTCGACCCCATCCACGGCAAGCGCGGCAAACAGCGCAGCGTGCACAACACCTATTTCACGCTGCCTGTGCTGTTCGCCATGTTGAGCAACCACTACAGCTTCACCTACGCCCATCCGCAGAACTGGCTGGTGCTGATCGCCATCATGTTCGCCGGCGCCGCCATCCGCCAGTTCTTCGTCATGCGCCACGGCTTCAAGCTGGGTCGCAACCCCCACCCGTGGAAGTACGCTGCCATGGGTGTGGTGGTGCTGCTGGGCCTGATCGTGTGGCTCAAGCCCGCGCCGTCACCGGCCGCCGCTGCGGCGCCCGCCGTGGTGAGCTATGCTCAGCTCAAACCCGTGATCGAGCAGCGCTGCGTGATGTGCCACGGCGAGGCCCTTCAGTCCAAGGGCGTGCGCCTCGACAGCGCAGCCCAGCTGCAGCAACACGCGCAGATGGTCTACCAACAGGTGGTGGTGGGCAAGCTCATGCCTTTGAACAACGCCACCGGCCTCACCGAAGACGAGCGGGCCCTGTTTGCCCAGTGGTTCAAGGGCGGAGCCAAGGTCGATTGACGTGCGTTCAGGGGTGAGGGCTGGGCTGCATAACATCGCACCATGAGCACCGCCCCAATTCCCAAGCGCACCAACCTGGGTGCTTACATCCCCCCTGACGAGCGTTTCGGCCGGCCCGAACCGGGCTGGCGGGCAGGGCTGTTCCGCGTCATTTTCGAGTCCGACACCCGGG
>DASUIK010000250.1:0-6158 GCA_036279795.1 Burkholderiaceae bacterium
GTCGCCCAGGGTCAGCGCCACCACGGGAAGGGATGTGAGGTTCATTGGGTTCAGGTTTGCATCAGGTGGGCCATGACCGCTCCGGGGATGCCGCCGATCCGGCTCTGCCGGTCGGCTGGCATCGCCCCCTTGAGGGGGTGATGCGAAGCGGCGCGGGGGTGGGCTGTTTCTTCAGTCCAACTTGATGTTCTTCTTGCGGATCAGCTCGCCATAGCGCTGGTTCTCGGCGTTGTGAAAGGCCTGGAACTGCGCTTGCGACATGGGGGTCAGGTCGGCCCCAATGGCGCTCAGGCGGGCCTGCGTTTCGGGCATGGCAATCACCTTGTTGATCTCGGCGTTGAGCTTGTCGATCACCGCCTTGGGCGTGTTGGCGGGCGCGTACACGCCGTACCAGGCACTCATCTCCACGCCCTTGACGCCGGCTTCTTCCATGGTGGGTACATCGGGCAGTTGCGGGTTGCGTTTGGCGGCGGCCACGGCCAACGGTTTGATCTTGCCGTTCTTGATGTGGCCCATGACCGATGGCATGGTGTCGAAGCTGAGTTGTACCTGGCCAGCGATCAGGTCGATCAGGGCCGGGCTGCTGCCCCGGTAGGGGATGTGGGTGATGAAGGTGCCGGTGGCATCCTTGAACAACTCGGCCGCGATGTGCTGCGTGCTGCCGGCGCCGCTGGTGGCGTAGTTCAACTGGCCGGGTTTGCTCTTGGCCAGCTTGACCAGCTCGGACACGTTGTTGACCCCCAGTGAGAGGTTGGTCACCAATACGTTGGGCACGGCGCCCACAAAGGCCACGGGCACCAGGTCCTTGTTGTTGTCGTAGCTGAGCTTGAGCAGGTGCGGCGCGATGGCATGGGCGGTGGACACGCCCATCACCAGGGTGTGCCCGTCGGTGGATTTGGCGGTGATGTCCACCGCCAGGGTGTTGGAGGCGCCGGGGCGATTTTCCACCACCACACTTTGTTTGAGCAGCGGGCCCAGGCGGTCGGCCACGGCGCGCGCCATGGCGTCGGTGCCGCCGCCGGGGGCGGAACCCACCAACAGCTTCACTGGCTGGCGAGGCCATTCCTGCCCGAGGACATGGCCCACAGTGGCGGCCAGGCCGCAGGCTAGGGCGAAACGCGTCAAGGTCTTCATCGGTTTGTCTCCAGTGGGAATCTCGGTTTGTGTTTCAAGGCCAGCTGATGCTAGGCTCGCGATTGATTTCTGAAAATTCAAATTTATTCATCAACCGATTGCTTCAGGTTATCAATTCAATGGGCACTACCCCCACCCCACAGCTGCTGAACCGCCTGCGCATGCGCCAAGTGGCCTTGTTGCTGGCCATTGGCGAGGGCGGCACGTTGCGCGCCGCCGCTGCCCAGTTGGGCCTGACCCAGCCGGCCGCCACCAAGATGCTTCAGGAGTTGGAAACCGCCATGGGCCACGCCTTGTTCGATCGCGTGGGTCGGGGCTTGCGCCTCACGGCGGCGGGACGACGCGTGCTGGCCTACTTCGAGGGCTTGCAAGGGCATTTCGATGCCCTCACCCGCGAGCTGGGGGAACTGGAAGACGATGGCGCCGGGCGGCTGTGTATCGGCAGCATCATGGCCGCGTCACCGGCCGTGCTGACGCAAGCACTGATTCGGCTGAAGGCGTTGTATCCGCGGCTGACCATCGAGATCACCGTGGACACCAGCGACCGTCTGACCGAGGACTTGCGCCGCGGTGAATTGGACGTGGTGATCGGACGCGTGCCTGATGCCCACGCCGAGGCGTTCGGCTTCACGCCCATTGCCGAGGAGGCCTTGTCCATTGTGGCCTCACCCCAGCACCCGCTGGCCAAGCAGATCCGCGTGGCCTGGGCGGAGCTGTTGCGTTATCCCTGGATACTGCAACCCCATGGCAGCCCCATGCGCGAGGTGTTGGAGCAGGAGTTCAAGAGCCACCAAAGCCGTCCGCCGCGTGGTCTGATCGAGACGGCCTCCATCCTTACCACCACCAACCTGATCACCAGCTCCGACATGCTGGCCGTGATGCCCACCGAGGTGGCTCTGCGTTACGAGGCGCACGGGTTGGTGGCCTGCCTGCGTTACACCGTGCGCCAGCGCCTGAGCGTGTACGGTGCCATCGTGGCCAAGGGGCGGCCGCTGGGTCCAGCGGCGTCGCAGTTGATGGCGTTTTTGGGCGGTGGCTCCTGAGCGCTCAGGTGCTGCCGCGCACCCTCAACTCAAATCCCAGGTCCTGAGAGTTTGGCGCGGGGGTGTCGCCCCGCATCAGCGCCAGCAACATGTGCGCGCTCGCCTGGCCGATCTCCGCGCGCGGTGTGTGCACGGTGGTCAGGGGCGGCAGCATCTGGTCGCTCCCTGCCAGATCGTTGAATCCAGCGACGGCCACCTGGTCTGGCACGGCCACGCCCAGGCGCAGCGCCGCCAGCAGCCCGCCCTGTGCCAAGTCGTCGTTGTTGAAAAAGATGGCATCGCAGTCGGGGCGCGATTGCCGCAACTCGGTGAACAGCTCGCCCCCCAGGCGTACGCTGGAGGGTTCTGGCACCAGGCGTTCAAGCTTGGGGTCGTACAGGCCGTGCTGGCGCAGGCAGCGGCGGTAGCCTTCGGCGCGCTGCAGGGTCCGCGGGTCCAGTTGGGCGGCGGCAAAGGCGATGCGCCGGCGCCCGCGCGCCACCAGGTGTTCGGTGATGGCGTGGCCCGCGTCCTGCTGTGAAAAGCCCACGCAGTAGACGCTGGGGGCCGGGGTCAGCTCCATCAGGTAGACGCAGGGCACGCCGCTGGCTGCGATCATCTGGCGGGCCGCTTCTGTGCGGTCAAAGCCTGTCAGCAGCAAGCCGGCCGGGCGGTGCGCGAGGTAGGAGCGCAGCAGCTGTTCCTCTTCTTGCGGGTCGTAGTGGGTGACGCCGATCAGGGTTTGAAAACCATGCGGGTGCAGCGTGCGGTGCACGGCGTCGAGCACGTCCACGAACAAGGCGTTGGACAGCAGGGGCACCAGCACCGGCACCTGGCTGCTGCGTTGTGAGGCCAGGGCGCGGGCTGCGGGGTCGGGCACGTAGCCCAGTTGTTGGGCGGCGGCCTGCACGCGGGCCACGAGATCGGGCGCCACGCTGCGTTCGCCGCGCAGGGCGCGCGAAGCGGTGATGGGGCTCACGGCGGCCAGTTGCGCCACTTCGTTGAGGGTGACGCGGCCACTGGAGCGGCGTTTGGGTTCGGGGCGGTTCAAGGGTTATCCCTAGATTGAGGGGGAATCGATTCGGTTAGGATAGCGCTGTCCGAAGTCTTGAGCAAGGTGGCGGACCCGCATTGTGTGTGATCGGTGCCATGGCATGGCTCCGAAGGTGGGCTTCCGAGCAGGAGCTTCTTTTTTTGATTTTTGGGATAGCGCTGTCCAAATGAATGTTTCACCGACATCGGTGTGTGTGGTGGTGATGGGTGTGGCCGGCTGTGGCAAGTCCAGCCTGGGTGCGGCACTGGCCAACGCTGTGGGTGTGCCCTTGATCGAAGGTGACGACCACCACAGCCCCAGCAGCCGCGACAAGATGAGCCAGGGCATTGCCCTGACCGACGCCGACCGCGCCGGCTGGCTGCAAACCCTGGGCGCCTTGCTGCGCGAGCACCCGGAAGGCGTGGTGCTGACGTGCTCTGCCCTCAAGCGCGCGTACCGCGAGCAACTGCGCACGGCCTGCCCAGGCTTGCGTTTCGCCTTTCTCGACATTGACCGCCACCACGCGGGCCAACGTGTGGCTGCACGCGCGGGCACCCATTTCTTCTCCAGCGCACTGGTGGACAGCCAGTTCGCCACCCTCGAATCGCCGGTGGGCGAGCCGGGCGTCTTGCGCCTGGATGCGCTGTTGCCGATCGACCAACTCAAGACCCAGGCCACCGCTTGGCTGCTCACCCCGGAGGCCGCATGAGCACCGAACCAACCCCGAGCCCCCGAGCCGAAGGCACCGCCAGCCGGGTGGCCAACACCCTGATGGCTGCCTGTCTTGCGGTGATGGCCACCTCCGTGTTCATCAACGTGGTGCTGCGCTACGGCTTCGGCAGCGGCGTGGCCGCCAGCGAGGAATTGTCGCGCTTGCTGTTCGTGTGGATGGTGTTCATCGGCGCGGCAGTGGCTTACCCGGCCGGCGAGCACATGGCCTTCACCAGCCTGGCCGGCTTGCTGGCGCAGCGGCCGGTGGCATTTGCATTGATCACCGCGCTGATCCGAGTGCTGGTGATCGCTGCCAGCGCCATGTTGGCCTGGGGCGCTTGGCAACAGGTGTTGGTGGGGCTGGGTAGCCAGTCGGTCGTGCTGGGCTACTCGGCGGCGCTGCTGCCTTTGCCTGCGCTGTTGTGTTCGGTGGCCATCGGTGTGATGGCGGTGTGGGAGCTGGTGCAGCGCAAGCCGCTGGACCTGGGCCATGGCGCGGATGTGGAGTGACGATGAGCGCTGAAGCACAAGCCTTTGTGGTGTTTTCGGTGGGCATGCTGGTGCTCATGGGCACCGGCATGAACATGGGCCTGGCCCTGGTGTTGACCGGTGCCGGCATGGCCTGGGTGCTGGACTTCTGGGACGCCCAGTTGCTGGCCCAGAACCTGGTGGCCGGGGTGGACAGCTTCCCGCTGTTGGCCGTGCCCTTCTTCATTCTGGCCGGCGAGCTGATGAACGCCGGCGGCATCAGCCGGCGCATCATCGACATGGCCCAGGCCTGGGTGGGCCACGTGCGTGGTGGCCTCGGCTACGTGGCGATTGGCGCGGCCGTGCTGATGGCCAGCATGAGCGGCTCGGCCCTGGCCGACACGGCGGCCCTGGCCACCATCCTGTTGCCCATGATGCGCCAGCAGGGCTACCCCATGAACACCTCGGCGGGGCTGATCGCCTCGGGCGGCATCATCGCGCCCATCATCCCGCCGTCCATGCCGTTTGTGATCTACGGCGTGACCACCAACACCTCCATCTCGGCGCTGTTCGTCTCGGGCATTGTGCCGGGGCTGCTGATGGGCGTGGGCCTGATCTTCGCTTGGCGCTGGGTGCTCAAGGACCTGAGCTTGCCCCAGGGGGAGCCCTTGCCGATGAAGGAGCGCCTGCGGGCCACCGCCAGGGCGTTCTGGGCCATGCTCATGCCGCTGATCATCATCGGGGGCATGAAGTCGGGCGTGTTCACGCCCACCGAGGCCGCGGTGGTGGCCGCCTTCTATGCGCTGTTCGTGGCCTTGTTCGTGCACCGCGAAATGAAGTTCAGCGCCGTGCACGGGGTGCTGGTGCGCGCAGCCAAAACCACGTCCATCGTCATGTTCCTGTGCGCCGGTGCCCAGGTGGCCAGCTACATGATCACCCTGGCCGACCTGCCCAACCTGCTCACCGGCTGGCTCGGCCCCATGGTCGAGAACCCACGCGTGCTGATGGCGGTGATGATGATCGTGCTGGTACTCATTGGCACCGCGCTGGACCTCACGCCCACCATCCTCATCTTTGCGCCGGTGATGTTGCCCATTGCCGTCAAGGCAGGCATCGACCCGGTGTACTTCGGCCTGATGTTCGTGCTCAACGGTGCCATCGGCCTGATCACGCCGCCCGTGGGCACGGTGCTCAACGTGGTGGCAGGTGTTGGCCGCATCTCGTTGCCCAGCGTCATCCGTGGCGTCAACCCTTTCCTCATCACCTACGTCGCCATCCTGGCGCTGCTGGTGGTGTTCCCGCAGATCGTCATCGAGCCGGTGCGCTGGATGCGCTGAACGGCTCGCCCCTTTTTTCACCCGACCCAACCCCAAGGAGACTTCCATGACTACTTTCCGCCGCACCGTGCTGGCCGCCGTGTCTGCCGCCGCCCTGGTGGCGTCCTTCGGCGCCATCGCGCAGGACATCAAACCGCGCATCATCCGTTTTGGCTATGGCCTGAACGAGGTGTCCAACCAGGGCCGCGCCGTCAAGCTGTTCGCCGAAGAGGTGGAAAAGGGCTCGGGCGGCAAGATGAAAATCCGCGCCGTGGGTGCCGCCGCCCTGGGCTCGGATGTGCAGATGCAGCAAGCCCTGATTGGTGGCGCGCAGGAAATGATGGTCGGCTCCACCGCCACGCTGGTGGGCATCACCAAAGAAATGGCGATCTGGGACACCCCCTTCCTGTTCAACAACGCCAAGGAAGCCGACGTGGTGCTGGACGGCCCGGTGGGCCAGAAGGTGATGGACAA
>DASUIK010000251.1:0-4415 GCA_036279795.1 Burkholderiaceae bacterium
GCCATGGATGGCACGTACTGGCTCAGCGCCGTGCCCAACCTGTCCAACTTCGTGGTGCCGGTCCAGGGCTCGATCTACGGTGACGACCCCAATCCCCAGGTCGAGGCCTTCAACAAGGCCTTCGAGCGCAAGTTCGGTGAGCGCCCCTCCAGCATGTACGCCTACCCCGGCTACATCCTCCTCGATCTGTGGGCCAAGGCGGTGGAGCGTGCCCGCTCCACCGAGGGCGACGCCGTGGTGGCACAACTCAACCGCATGAACAAGGAGCCGACGCTGTTCGGCCCACGTACCTTCACCGACAAGCTGCACATCCAGGACAGCGTGCCGTTGCTGATTTCCGAAATCCGCAATGGCAAGCCTGGCATTGTCGACAAGTGGACGATTTCCACCCCGGTTCCCCTCGACGTGGCACTCAAGAAATGAAACGCGAAACCCCTCCCATGCCCGCTATCCAGCAAGAACTGGCCCGACGCCGCGCCGCCAGTGTGGCGCGCGCCATCGGCAGCGCCCATGCCGTGTACGCGGCCCGTGCCGACAACGCCGAGATCTGGGACGTCGAAGGCCGCCGTTACATCGATTTCTGCGCCGGCATCGCCGTGGTCAACACCGGCCACTGCCACCCCCGGGTGGTGCAGGCTGTGCAGGCCCAGGCGGCGCTGTTCACGCACACCTGCTTCCAGGTGATTGGCTACGAGTCCTACGTTGCCTTGGCCGAGCGCCTGTGTGCACTGGCGCCTGGCGCTTCGCCCAAAAAGGCCTTGTTCATGAGCACCGGCGCTGAGGCGATCGAGAACGCAGTCAAGATCGCCCGTCACGCCACCGGCCGCCCCGCCGTCATCGCCTTCGAGGGCGCCTTCCACGGCCGCACCCAGCTGGGCATGGCGCTGACTGGCAAGGTCGCGCCCTACAAGGAAGGTTTTGGCGCCTTGGGCGCCGACATCTACCACGTGCCCTATCCCTCGCCGGTGCACGGCATCTCGGTCGAAAACACGATGCATGCGCTGGAGCGCCTGTTCCGCTACCACGTGCAGGCCTCGCGCGTGGCGGCGCTGGTGGTCGAGCCGGTGCAAGGCGAAGGCGGCTACCTGCCCGCTCCGGAAGGCTTTCTGGCCCGGCTGCGCGCCCTGTGCGACAGCCACGGCATCCTGCTGGTGGTGGACGAGATCCAGACCGGCATTGGCCGGGCCGGCCGCATGTTCGCGGTGGAGCACAGTGGCATCGAACCCGACCTCATCACCTTGGCCAAGGGTCTGGGCGGGGGCACCCCGATATCGGCGGTGGTGGGCCGTGCCGAGGTTGTCGATGCCGTGCCACCGGGTGGGCTGGGCAGCACCTACGCCGGCAACCCCCTGGCCTGCGTCGCCGCGTTGGCGGTGCTCGACGCCATGGCCGACGACGGCTTGTGCGCCCGCAGCGAGCGCATTGGCGACACCCTGCGCGAGGGTCTGTGCGCCCTGGCGGCGCGCCATCCGAGCATGGCCGATGTGCGCGGCCTGGGGGCCATGACGGCGGTGGAGTTCGCGCACGGCGGCGATCTGTCCCGGCCGGCGCCCGACATCGCGGCGGCTGTCAAGGCCCGCGCGGCCGAGCTGGGCCTGTTGCTCCTGACCTGCGGCAGCCACAACAACGCCATCCGCATCATGGTCCCGCTGACCATTTCGGACGCGGTGTTGGCTGAGGGCCTGGCGCTGCTGGGCCAGGCGCTGGAGCAGGCGGGCGCCTGACCAACGCGGGTAGCAGAAACGGACACACCACATGCACCCAGCGCCTTTTGCCAACTACATCGCCGGCCAGTGGCTGGCCGGGCACAACGAGCGGCCCAACATCAACCCGTCGGACACCGAGGACGTGGTGGGCTTGTACGCCCAGGCCGACGCGGCCCAGACGCGCCAAGCCATCGCCGCGGCGCGCGAGGCCTTGCCCGGCTGGCGCGATGGCTCGATCCAGGCCCGTGCCGACGCGCTCGAACGCATTGCCGCCGAGCTGCTGGCCCGCAAAGAAACCCTGGGCGACCTGCTGGCCAGGGAGGAAGGCAAGACCTTGCCCGAGGCCGTGGGTGAGGTGGTGCGTGCGGCCATGATCTTCCGCTTCTTCGCGGGTGAGGTGGTGCGCCTCGCGGGCGAGCACCTGGCCTCGGTGCGCACCGGTATTGCCGTCGACGTCACCCGCGAGCCGGTGGGCGTGGTGGGCATCATCACGCCCTGGAACTTTCCCATCGCCATACCGGCCTGGAAGATCGCGCCGGCCCTGGCCTACGGCAACTGCGTGGTGTTCAAGCCCGCGGAACTGGTGCCGGCGAGCGCGTGGGCGCTGAGCGAGATCATCAGCCGCAGCGGCATCCCGCCCGGCGTTTTCAACCTCGTGATGGGACCGGGCCGGGCCGTGGGGCAGACGCTGCTGGAGTCGGTGGACGTCGACGCCATCACCTTCACGGGCTCGACCAGCACCGGGCAGAAGGTGCTCAACGTGGCCGGCATGCGCATGGCCAAGCTGCAGTTGGAGATGGGTGGCAAGAACCCCCTGGTGGTGTTGGCCGATGCCGAGCTGGATGCGGCGGTGGAGGTGGCCGTGCAGGGCAGCTACTTCTCCACCGGGCAGCGTTGCACCGCATCGAGCCGACTGATTGTTCAGCGCGCGGTGGTGGACGATTTTTGTGATCGGCTCATCCGTCGTCTTGGCTCCCTCAAGGTGGGCGATGCACGTGCGCCTGGGGTGGACATCGGCCCGGTGGTGGATGCCGACCAGTTGGCCCAGGACGTGCACTACATCGCCCTGGGTCAGGAAGAAGGCTGCGAGCTGGCGTTTGGTGGCCGGCGGTTGCAGCGAGAGCGTCCAGGCTTTTACCTTGAGCCGGCGCTGTTGCTGGGGGCGCAGCCCCAGATGCGCGTGGCGCGCGAGGAAATCTTTGGTCCGGTCACCTGTGTGCTGGAAGCGGACGACTACGAACACGCCTTGGCGCTGGCCAATGACACGCCGTTTGGCCTGTCGGCTGGGATCTGCACCACGTCCCTGCGGTACGCCACCCATTTCAAACGCCATGTGCAGGCCGGGATGGTCATGGTCAACGTGGCCACTGCCGGGGTGGATTACCACGTGCCCTTTGGCGGACGCAAGGGTTCCAGCCATGGGCCGCGCGAGCAGGGGCGCCACGCGCAGGAGTTTTTCACCACGGTCAAGACGGCCTACACTTTGGCATGAGGTGCCTGACCGGTGCTGTTTTGCCTCAGCACACGGGCACCTCCCGACCCCCACGCCAGGTCCTCCACCGACACACGGAGCCTTCGATGAACGCCGAGCAACAGAGCTTTTCCACCGAGGGCGTCGCGCCAGGCGATGAATTCCGCCACTGGCGCGAAGTGATTGGTGACGCCTATTTCCATCTCCAATTGCAGTTTCCGCAGGAAAACCGCTTCCACGGTCGGTTGGACCGCTGGGAGCTGCCAACGTTGTCAGTGTCCCGGCTGGAGTCCTCTGCGTTGGGCTACCGCCGCCTGCCGCAGCATTGCAAGGAGCTGGATCGCCAGATCCTGGTCACCGTGCCCATGAGCAGCGAGGTCGAGTTCAGCCAGCTCGGTCGCAACATGCGCTGTGCGCCGGGGCAGTTCCTGCTCGAATACAGCGACGAACCCTACGATTTCAGCCACGGCAATGACAACCTGCTGTGGGTGCTGAAACTGCCCGAGCGTGCGCTGCAGGCCCGTGTCGGCAACCCCAGCCGCTTCTGTGCCAAGACCTACGACGCCACCGAAGGTGTGGGGCGCCTGTTTCGCGACTACGTGCAGCTGTTGGCGGCCCATTGCCAACACCAGAACACCGTGGCGCTGTCCCTCATGGGTTCGCAGGCGGTGGACTTGCTGGCATTGGCCCTTCACCAGCATTGCGACACCGAGCAGTCGGGCACGACGCTGGTGCGAGCTGCGCACGTGGCGCGGGTTGAGGCTTTTATCCGCGAACACCTGATGGAGGCCGATCTCACGCCGCAGCGCATCGCCGATGGCTGTGGCATCTCTTTGCGCTACCTCCATGCGCTGTTCAAGGACGAGCACGAGTCGGTGGCGCAAAGCATCCGCGTGCGGCGCCTGCGTGTGGCCTACGAGCAGCTCAACAGCGGTTCGGCGGAGTCTGTGGCCCAGGTGTCGTACCGCACGGGTTTTTGCGACCAGGCGCAGTTCAGCCGCCTTTTCCGGGCCGAGTTCGGGCTCAGTCCAGGTGAATTGCTCAAGCGGCGGCGCACCAACCACTGAATGCGCGGGAGGCCTCAGGCCAGATAGGTCCGCGCCGCCGCCTTCACCGCCGCCGTCAGCCGCTGCGCGGAAGGCGCCTCGCGCGCCCAGTGTTGCCAGTACAGCGTCACGTCCACCGTGGCGCCAGGCAACACCTCTTCAAAGCCCGGGTGCCCGGCCAGGTGCTGCTCG
>DASUIK010000252.1:0-3991 GCA_036279795.1 Burkholderiaceae bacterium
GTTCGATGTTTGGCTACCTGATCGGCCTGTATGGCGTGGCGGAGCTGACCGGCCAGTTGCTGGGCAGCGTCAGCACCAAACCCTGGGTCATCTTCCTGTGGGTCAACATCATCCTGTTTGTGCTGGGCACGTTTCTGGACATGGCCGCCACCATCCTGATCTGCACTCCCATCTTTCTGCCGATTTGCCAGCAGATGGGCATGAGCACCGAGCAGTTCGGCATCGTCATGCTGATCAACTGCGCGCTGGGCCTGAACACCCCTCCCGTGGGCTCGGTGCAATTCGTGGGCTGTGCGATTGGCGAGATATCGGTGGGTCAGGTCATGCGCACCATCGGCCCCTTTTACGGCGCGCTGGGGGCCACGCTCATGCTGGTGACCTATGTACCGGCGTTTTCGCTGTGGCTGCCCAACCTGCTGCTCAACAAATAGGCTCAGATCACCAAAAGCAACCCATAGAACAAGGCGGCCAGGAAGATGGTTTCGAGCACCATCAAGGCCACCGGTTTCCAGCCCACCTTGAGGACGTCCTTGAAGTGGGTTTTCATGCCGATGGCCGCCATGGCGCCGACCAGGCACCACTGAGAAGCCGCTTTGCCTGCGGCCACCAGCCACGCTGGCAGCCAACCGGTGCTGTGGATGGCCACCAGCACCGCAAACGCCACCGCAAACCAGGGCAGCAAGGGAGGACGAGGGCCCGAAGTGGCTGCGCCAACGCTGAGCTCGTGCCGGCGCGCCAGCCAGGCCGCTAACGCAATGACGGGCAATAACATCGCCACGCGCACGAGTTTGATCAGCGTGGCCACGTCGCCTGCTTCGTGCGAAATGCTGTAGCCCGCGCCCACCACCTGGGCCACGTCATGGACCGTGCCCCCGATGAAGGCCCCGGCCTGTACCGGCGCCAAACCCAGCCAGGCCGTGAGCATGGGGTACAACACCATGGCCATGGTGGACAGAGTGCTGACGCCGATGACCGTGAACAGGGTGGCCTGCTCCTTGCGCGGGTGCGCCGGCATGGCGGCCGAGAGCGCCAGCGCCGCAGACGCGCCACAAATCGCCACAGCTCCACCGGTGAGCAAGCCAAAGAACATCTGGAAACCCATGAGCCGTGCCAGGACGATGCCGACCCCGATCGTGGCAGCCACCGACAGCACCACCATCAAAATCGGCCCCCAACCCAGCGCCATCACCTGGTCGATGGTGATGCGCAAACCCAGCAAGGCCACGCCCAGGCGCAGCACCGCCTTGGAGGTGAAGTCGATGCCAGCGGCGCTGCGGCTGTGCTGACCAGCCTCGGGCTGGGTCAGGAAGTTCAGCGCCATGCCCAGCAGCAACGCCAGCAGCATGACCGGCGCACCGTGGTGCTCGGCCAGGAACATGGCAGCGACAGCCACCACACCGCTGACCACCAGGCCGGGCCAAAGGGATTCAAAACGGGTTCGCAGCGCGTTCATGGGCTCAAAGGGAAAACAGGGTGTCAGGTGCTGGCCAGCAGATGGTTCTCGTAGCGCTCACGCAACTGGTGCTTGAGCATCTTGCCGGTGGCGCCCAGGGGAATGGCATCGACGAACACCACGTCGTCGGGTGTCCACCACTTGGCGATCTTGCCATCAAAGAAGCGCAGCAACGTGTCCCGGTCGAGATCGGCGCCCGGCTTGGGCACCACCACCAGCAGCGGGCGTTCGTCCCACTTGGGGTGTCTGGCGGCAATACACGCGGCCATGGCCACCGCCGGGTGGGCCATGGCGATGTTTTCGATGTCGATGGAGCCGATCCATTCGCCGCCACTCTTGATCACGTCCTTGGCTCGGTCGGTGATGTTCATGAAGCCATCGGCGTCGATGGTGGTCACGTCGCCGGTGGGGAACCAGCCGTCGACCAGGGGCGTCTGCTCGCCTTTGAGGTACCGATCGACCACCCAGTGACCGCGCACCAGCAGCTCCCCGCTGGTCTGGCCGTCCCAAGGCAGTTCTTCGCCATCCACACCCACGATCTTCATGTCGATGCCAAACACGCCCCTGCCCTGCTTGGCCTGGATGGCCCGGCGCTGTGCTTCAGGCAGGGTTTGTTGGTGGCCTTTGAGGATGCCGACTGTGCCGATGGGGCTGAGCTCGGTCATGCCCCAGGCATGGATCACCTGAACGCCGTACTGCGACTCGAAGGTGTCCATCATGGCGGGCGGGCAGGCCGAGCCCCCGATGATGGTGCGGCGCATGGTGCTGAAGCTCAGGCCGTTGCCCTGCACGTGGGCCAGCAGGCCTTGCCAGACGGTGGGCACAGCGGCCGAGACGGTGACGCCCTCGCTCTCGAACAACGCGTGCAGGCTTTTGCCGTCCAGCCCCGGGCCGGGCAACACCAGCTTGGCACCTACCATGCAAGCCGAATACGGCAGGCCCCAGGCGTTGACGTGGAACATGGGCACCACGGGCAGCACCGCGTCGCGGGCGCTGAGGTTGAGCGCGTCCGGCAAAGCCGAAGCAAAGGTGTGCAAGACGGTGGAGCGGTGCGAGTACAGCACGCCCTTGGGGTGACCGGTGGTGCCGCTGGTGTAGCACAGGCTGGAGGCGGTCTTCTCGTCGAACACCGGCCAGTCGAAGCGGTCGTCCGGCGCGCGGTCGAACAGGTCTTCGTAACAGATCAGCCCCGGCACCTTGTGTTCGGTGGGCATGTGTTCGCGGTCCACCATGAGCACGAATTTGCGCACCGTCTTCAGGCGCGAAGCCACCGCCTCCACCAAGGGCAGGAAGGTCTTGTCAAAGCACAGGATCTCGTCCTCGGCGTGATCGGCAATCCAGGCGAGCTGGTCAGGGTGCAGGCGGGGGTTGAGCGTGTGCAGCACCGCGCCAGAGCCGGACACCGCGTAGTACAGCTCCAGGTGGCGGTAGGTGTTCCATGCGATGGTGCCCACCCGAACTCCAGGCGCCATGCCAAGTGCCGCCAACGCTTGAGCCAACCGGCGGCTGCGCGAAGCCAGCTCGCGGTAGGTGCAGCGGTGGATGTCGCCCTCCACCCGGCGCGAGACCACCACCTGGTCGCCGTGGTGGCGCTCGGCGTGTGTCAACAGAGACGAGATCAGCAGCGGCTGCTGCATCATTTGGCCCAACATGGACAGCTCCTGAAAAAAAGAGCGGGCCAGGCACCGGGGTGCCTGCCCACACAACAGCGCGAAGGCGCCGATCACCTCAGAGAAACAAGGGGCAGGCTCAGAAGCGGTGGGTCATGCCCACGGCCACACCCGTGCTCGACGAACCGCTGATGGCCTTGGTGGTCGGGTTGATCAGGCCCAGCACCGACAGGCTGGTCGGGTCGGTGGTGAAGGCGCCCGATAGGCCATTGCGGAACACGCCCATGTTCAGGCTGGTGCGTTTGGACAAGGCGTAGTCACCCATCAGCAGCGCGGTGCTGCGTGTGCCGTCGCGGCCGCTGGCACCACCCACGTCGCTGCCGCCATCGCGGTAGTAGGCGGCGCGCAGGGTCAGCGCGGGTGTCAGGGGGTAGGTCACGCCAAAGGCCCACACGGCATCGGATTGGCGGCTGGCGCCACCGGCCGACTTGTCGTGCTGCGCCTTCATGTAGTGGGCGTGCACACGGGCCGTGCCCAGCAGGTAGTTGCCGCCCAGGCCCCAGGTCGTTTGCTCCAGCTGGCCGGTGGCGTTTTTGTAGTTGAACAGGTAGGCGCCCAAGCCCATTTGCTGGGTTTGCCAGCCCAGATCGGCGGACAGGCTTTTGCCCAGCTTGCCCTCGGTTTCAAAACCGTAGCTCAGGCCAGCCTTGACGCCACCCGGTAATTGTGCGCGCAGCTTGAGCGCCTGGTCCACGCGGGTGTCAAAACCGGCGAAGGTGTTGGTGGCGTTGAGCGCCAGGGTGGACAGGATGAGCTTGCCGTCGGCGTTGGCGTAGAAGGGGTCAAGCGTCTCGGCAATGCGATCGATGCCGGCGTGCAGTTGGCGGCCAGCGGTCAGGCTGACCTGCTCGTTGCCCAGCGACAGCCA
>DASUIK010000253.1:0-4341 GCA_036279795.1 Burkholderiaceae bacterium
GCGGCACGGCCATCGGGGTTTTGTATGGGCAAGACCACCACCACGCTGTTGGCGCGGATGTGCTGCGCCGCGCAGTCCTCTCGCGCCGCCAGTTCGTACAGCACCTGCAGGCTGGCGTCGGCGCCGCTTTCTTCGTTGCCATGCACATTGCCCCCCAGCCACAGCACGGCAGGCAGGGTGGCCGCGAGGGCCTGTGCGTCCTGGGTCGGTGTCTCCGGGTCCATCAGTTGCCGGATCTCTTGGCTCAAATTCGTGAGGGCCTTTTTCGAAACCCGTGAGGCGTCGCCCACGATGGCGTATTGCAAAGGGGTGCCTGACACCGAACGGCCCGCCGTGCCCACGAACACCCGGCCACTGTCTGCTGCCAGGGTGCCCATGAGCTGCACAGCCTCCGCATGGCTGATCTCGCGGCTGCCCAGGTCAAAACCCAGCACCGCCCGTGGCGAGCGCACCAGCGGGTTGTACGTGGGGGCACCACCAAAAGCGGTGCAGGCTTCGGTGCCCCTGGTCGCCAGGGGCAGCGGCGACGTGCCCACAGCACCATCGCCGCCGCCGCAGCCTGCCAACAACAATGCCGCCAGCAGGCCCGACATCAGGGCGGTGGAACGGGGCAAGCCACGGGCTTGGTTGGGCATGCGAAGGGATGAGGGCATGGGCTTCTCCAGGCGAGAGCCATCCATTGGATGGGGTTTCTGATTCAGGTCTCTGCGAACTCGATGCGGTTGCGTCCGGCCACTTTGGCGCGGTACATGGCCTGATCGGCCTGGTTGAGGGCCAGGTCCAGAGCCAGTTCGTTCACCTCGATCAGTCCCAGGCTGAGGCTGATGGGCACCGTCTGCCCGTCCCCCACGGGGATGGCGTCGGCTGCGATCGATTCGCGCAGGCGGTTGGCCAGCAGCCCGGCCTCGGGCAAGGCGGTGTCCGGGAACACGAACGCAAATTCTTCGCCGCCGTAGCGGCAGTAGATGTCGGTTTCCCGCAGCGTTTGGCGGATGCGTTGCGCCACGGCCTTGAGCACCAGGTCGCCGGCGGCGTGGCCGAGCGTGTCGTTCACGGACTTGAAGTGGTCCAGGTCGGCGATGGCCAGCGTCATGGGGCGGTGGGTGCGTCTGGCGCGCGCCAGGGCCAGGTGGGCCTGTTCCATGAAATGGCGGCGGTTGTACAAGCCCGTCAGGCTGTCGGTGTTGGCCGAGGTCAGCAAGTCCTGGCGAATGGTCTCGTTCTCCTGCATCAGCAGGTCCAACTGGCCCATGGCCTGGTGGATGTCGCTGATCTCACGTGGGCGCCAGGCCCCGGGAGCCAAGGGGGAGGGGCGCTGCCCGCGTCTCAGGGCCGCAAGGGCAGCACTGACGTGCCGCAGGGGCCGGATCAGGGTGCCGTAGAGGGCCAGCACAAAGGCCAGCAGCGAGACGGTCAGCACCGCCATCGACGTGGCGAGCTGCCACAGGTTGCGGTCCACCGAATGCCGCGTGTGCTCGACCTCACGGTTGAGGCGTTCGATCGATTCGGCGGTGAGGCGGTCAGCGAGTCGTGCCAGCGCGAGTGACTCCTCGGCCCACTGCTGGCGGTCGGCGTCGTCGAGCGACGCCTTGCGTGACAGTCCCAGCAACACCTGCCGGGCCTGGTTGAGCACCGGTGCGACACGGTTGTCGGCCTGGACCGTGGGGTTTTCGACGATGACGTCTATCACGTACATCGATGGCGTGCGCGCGCCAGGGGTGGGTTGGGACAACATCCGCTCACCTTCCAGCCGCATGGTTTCCAGGTTGCGCACCAGGCGTTGTGACTGGAGGGCATCGGGGATGGTGTGTTGTTGCACCGACGACAGCAGCTCAAGCAGGTGGCGCTGCTCGATTGCGCGCCAACCTTCAACCGCCAGCACCAGCAGCAGCACGGCGGCGGCCAGTGTGGAGAACAGCAAGCCAGCGGACATGCGCGAAGGCTTGGGGTGGGGTGGGTCGGGCGGCGTCATGGCTGGGTCGCCCTATTGCAAACGGAACGGCAGGAACTCGGTGTTGATGCGGTCAAAACGCCCGTTGCGCTTGAGCCGGTCGATGGCTTCGTTGAGCCGCTCAAGCAAGGGCGCATTGCCGGGCGACACGCTGATGGCCACATCACCCGAGAGCGCTGGCTCGCCAATGAGCTGGTAGCTCCAGCCTGTGCCGGCAAAGCGACGGTCGCGGATCACGTTCATGCCGGTGGTCATGGGCAGCAAGGCCGCCTGCACCTGGCCGGAGGTGACCGCATCCAACACCTCGGTGTGGGTGCCGAGCGCCGTCAGCGGCCAGTTTCTGCTTTGACCATACGTATGCTGGACCGAACCTTGCACCACCGCCACCGTTTGCCCCGGTGTGGTGGTGCCGGGAAAAGGGCGGGCCGACAACCACACGCTCAGCGAGCGGTACAGCGGCTTGGTGAACAGCACCTGGCTGCGCCGGTCGGGTGTCACCAGCAGGCTCACGACGGCGAAGTCCACTTGATTTGTTGCCACCACCTGCACCACCTCGTTGAGCTGGTGCAGCTTGAACTCGCAGCGTCGCTCCAAGGTCTCACACAGCGCACGTGCCAGTTCCACGTTGAAGCCGGTGAGCTGGCCGTTGTCGGCCACATAGGACATGGGGGCCGCGTTGCCCACCACGGCCACACGTAAAGTGTCAGCCGCTTGGGAGCAGGCCGCGGACAGCAACAGACAGAGGACGAGAAACAGGCGCATGCGAAACGCTGCACATCTTGAATTTGATTTCAATAAATGTAACGTTTTGGTGTGATACGTGGCGCATATGTTTGACATGCGCAATTCCAGCAGATGGCGCTGTTCAGATGCAGGCCAACACCGCCCGTGCCACCGTCGGGCCATACCGCTCAATGGCGGCCAACGGCGCGTACCCGTACCCGATGACCAGGCCACGCAGGTCGTCCCGGTGCAGGCAATACGCCGACAGCGGGCGCACGATCAGGCCTTGCTGGCCGAGCCGCTGCGCCAGGGCTTGGTCGTCCACCCGGTCGGGCAGGCGCAGGCACAGGTGCAGGCCTTGTTCCGCACCGCCCACGTACACGCCCGCCTTGGGGTCTTGCAGGCAGGGCGCCAGGGCTTTGACCAGCGCGGCGCGGCGCTCGGCATACGTTTGTCGCGCACGCCGCAACGCGCTGCTGAAGTGGCCCATCTCGATGAACTCGGCCAGCGCCGCCTGCAGAGGCATCTGGCCGGGGCGGTTGAGGTCGTAGTGGGCTTGCTTGAAGGCGCCCACCAAGGGTTTGGGCACCACCAGGTAGCCCAGCTTGAGGCCAGGGTAGAGCACCTTGGAGAAGGTGCCCATGTAGAGCACGCAGCCGTCCTTGTCCAGGCCCTCAAGCGATGAGATGGGCGGGCCGCTGAAGCGGAATTCGCTGTCGTAGTCGTCTTCCAGAATCCACGCCTTGTGCTGGGCCGCGCAGGCCAGCAGTTGGTGGCGCCGGCTCAGCGACATCACCGCGCCGGTGGGGTACTGGTGTGACGGCGTCACGTAGATGAGCTTGGGCACGGGGTGGGCGTCGTCGCTGCCCGGTGCGATGCCTTGCTGGTCCACCGGCACCGCGTGCATGCTCAGGCCGGTGGCCATGAAGGCCTTGACCGCGCCCCAGTACGCCGGGTCTTCCACCCAGACCGTGTCACCGTGGTCGGCCAGCAGCTGGGCGCACAGCTCCAGCGATTGTTGCGTGCCACTGGTGATGATGACCTGGTCGGCGTCGAGCTGCACGCTGCGAAAGACGCGCAGGTAGTCGGCCACGGCGCGGCGCAACGGCGCGTAGCCGCCCGAGTCGTTGTAGTCCAGCATCTCGGGGTAGGTCATGCGCCAGTGCTTGTTCTGCAGCCGCTGCCACAGGGCCACAGGGAAGGCGCTGAAGTCGGCGATGCCCGGCGTGAAGGGCTGCACCTCCAGCTGGTTGGCGCAGAACGTGCTTGCCAGAGCTTCGCCACGGCGCGACAGCTCGCCCGATGGCTGTTGCGTCACCGCCATGGGGCGCGGCGTGGCCTTGGGCACGCTGTCGTTCACATAGGTGCCGCTGCCCACCTGGCTCACGAGGTAGCCCTCGACCGTGAGCTGGTTGATGGCAGCCACCACGGTGTTGCGCGACAGGTTCAGGTCTTGCGCCAGGTCGCGGCTGGAGGGCAGGCGCTCGCCGGCAACCAGCTTGCCGTCCAGCAACGCGCGGCGCAGCGCCTCGTAGAGCTGGCGGTGCAGGGGCAGCGGGTCTTGCTGCGCCAGACGTGTCATTTCAGAGAGAAGGAATTCGGACAACATGGCCACACACCACCCGTGAACAACGGAGGCTCCCCGGGTTTACCCCGAGAATTGGCAC
>DASUIK010000254.1:0-10212 GCA_036279795.1 Burkholderiaceae bacterium
GAGCTTTCTGCGCTTTGCCGATTTCGGCCTGATGCTGGTGATGGGTGGTGCGGTGGTGGTCACGCTGCTGGCCTACAAGCTGCTGCCCCGGTTGCTCAAGCAACCACTGCTGGGCGGTCACTTCCACGTGCACGTGGCCCAGATGAACCGCGACACGGTGTTGGGCGCAGCCGTTTTTGGCATCGGCTGGGGCCTGTGTGGCGTGTGCCCCGGGCCCGCAATTGCCGGCCTGGGCACCGGCAACTGGGGCCTGTTGTGGGCGCTCGGTGGCATCGCCCTGGGCGCCTTGGTGCAGGGGCTGCGGGCGCGGTAACATCGCGCCACCGTGCCGCGTCCGGCACCCACCCACTTAACACGGAGGCCCCATGGCCAAAGGCGAACAGCGCAAAGAAAAGATGGTCAAGAAGCCCAAAAAAGACAGCGGGCCTCGTGACACCCCATCAGGTGGTTCCGACCGGCCAGTGGCCCCTGTCACCGCCGTGATTCCGCGCGGCAAGATCAAGGACAAGTGAGCCGCCCCGGCCTCAGCCACTGACCAACGCGGCATCCTGCGTGTAGGCCAAGCCTGAGGCCACCCCACCGAACAGGTCGCCCTCGACCATGGGCACCTCAGCAAACGCGGCAGACAAGGCCTGCTGGAAGGGCCGCAGCGCCGACGAGCCGCCCGTCAGGTACACCGCATCCAAGCCCGTGTGAGCCAGCCCGGCCTGCGCCACACAATCGCGCGCGCAGGCCACCACACGCTCCAGCAAGGCACCCAGTTGGTCCGACATACCGGCGGCAGCCATGGGCGCGCTCAGTGACCGGGCGATGCAGGACAAGTCCACTTCGGTGTCACCCCCCGATTGCGAGCAGCGGATCTTGGCCAACTCCACCTCATGCGCAATGTGGTGGCCATGGCGATGGCGCAGCACCGCCATCAGGCGTTCGTGCAGCGTCGCGTCGGCGTAGTTGCTGCGCAAGGCCTGGGCCTGGCTGATGGCGCGCGGCTGGTACAACCACTGGATCAGATGCCAGGTGGACAGGTCAAAAAACACCCTGCTCGGCACCTCGCGGCCCTGCGGCCCGAGGTGCCGGTAGCCCAGCAAGGGCATCACGTTTTCCAGGCTCAGCCGGTGGTCGAAGTCGGTGCCGCCAATGTGCACGCCGGTCGTGGCCAGCACGTCGCCACCGCGGTCGGCCTTGGTCGCGTGCTGCGGCCCCAGCCGCACCACCGTGAAATCGGAGGTGCCGCCACCGATGTCCACCACCAGCACTGTCGCCTCCTGCGTGAGGCGGCGCTCGTAGTCCAACGCAGCCGCGATGGGCTCCAGCTGAAACGACACCTGCTCAAACCCCACCGCCCGTGCCGCGTCCAGCAAAGACTGCTGGGCCTGCGCATCGCGCTGGGGGTCATCGTCGACAAAAAACACCGGTCGGCCCATCACCACCTGCGTGGGCGCGTGGCCCAGCGTGGCGGCGGCTCGATCACGCAAGGCGGCCAGGAAGGTGGCCACGATGTCCTGGAAACTGATCTGCTGGTGGTTGACCACCGTGGTCTCCAGCAGCAGCGGGCTGCCCAGCAGGCTTTTGAGCGAGCGCATCAGCCGGCCCTCGGTGCCACTGAGGTACTGCGCCACCGCGTCGCGGCCAAAGTGGGTGCTGCGGTCTTCGGCGTTGTAGAACACAGCCGTGGGCATGGACACCGCGTCGCCCTCCAGCGGAATCAGCCGTGCCACACCCTGGCCATCGGCCCAGGCCATGGCGGAATTGGAGGTGCCGAAATCGATGCCGAGGGTGCCGGGCAACAAAGAAGTCATGAAAACAGGCGCCAAAATGCGCAAGCAAAAAGACCAACCGGCGAACCAGTTGGTCTTGGAAAGGGGTGTTGAAGGAGCGAGATGGTAACGCCTTGCCCGCGACGGCCCCTCAACCGATGGTCATGAGCGACGCATTGCCCCCCGCCGCAGCGGTGTTGACGCTCAAGGCCCGCTCCAGCACCAAGCGCTCCAGCGGCACGGCCGTGTCACCCGGCACCATCAGCTCAACGCTGACGATGGGGCCTTCACGGGCCGCCAGGCTGTTCTGCACTGAAACGAGTGCTTCCAACGTGCCATGCAACAGCACCGCGTCGAACTTCACCGTGGGCGAAAGCGGATCACTCGCCAAGGGCACCTGGGCCTGCACCAGCGCGGGCAGGCGGGCCAACAGGTCGTGCGCCTGTGTAGGCCACACGGCACGTGCGCCCACCGCCAGCAGGGCCGCCAACTGCACCAGCCGGTCCTGCTCGCGGTCAGCCAGACACAACACGCCTTCGCGTGGCGCAATGGTGTAGAGGTTGCGCTCGCCGGTGGGGCCGTCGAGCAAGCGCGACATTTCGCGCGGCACCTGCGCCGCAAACAACACACAGACCTGCTGAAGCGCTTTGTTTTGTTGGCTGGCGGCCCATGCCTGGAGGGCTTGTAGAACTGGCGCAACCACCGGTGTTGCCGCCTCCCCCTTCACCTTCAACGCCTGGCACAGGCTGTGGCCGGGGCGGGATGCCAGCAGACGCTGCAGGTACAAGGGGCCACCGGCTTTCGGTCCCGTGCCCGAAAGCCCTTCGCCACCAAATGGCTGCACCCCCACCACCGCACCCACCATGTTGCGGTTGACGTAGAGGTTGCCCGCGTGCGACGCGCCCACCACACGCTGGATGGTTTCGTCGATGCGGGTATGCAAGCCCATGGTCAGGCCATAGCCGGTGGCGTTGATTTGTGCCACCAGACCGTCGAGGTTCTCACGCTGGTAGCGCACGAAGTGCAGCACCGGACCAAACACCTCGCGCTTGAGTTCGTGGATGCTGTCGATTTCGATCAACGTCGGCACCACGAAAGTGCCCTTGTTCAGCGGCTGTTTGGCATGACCAGACACCTGGTGCACCCGGTGGCCTTTGGCGCGCATGTCGGCAATGTGCCGCTCGATCAAGGCACGGGCGTCTTCATCGATCACGGGGCCGACATCCGTCTCCAGCGCCCTCGGGTTACCGACATTGAGTTCGGCCATGGCACCCAGCAGCATCTCCAGCACCCGGTCCGCCGCTTCCTCCTGCACACACAGCACTCGCAACGCGGAACAGCGCTGGCCGGCGCTGTCGAAAGCGGACACCAGCACATCGCCCACCACCTGTTCGACGAGCGCGGACGAGTCCACGATCATGGCGTTCTGCCCGCCCGTCTCTGCAATGAGTGGCACGGCACGGCCGGCTGCCGTCACGCGCCCCGCCGTGGCCGCTTGGAGCAGGCGGGCCACCTCGGTGGAGCCGGTGAAGAGCACACCCTGCACACGCGGGTCGGCCACCAGCCGCGCGCCCACCACCGAGCCCTCGCCCGGCAACAGCTGCAGCGCCGAGGGGGGGACGCCTGCGCCAAGCAGTGCGGCCACGGCACGCGCCGCGACCAGCGGTGTCTGCTCGGCCGGCTTGGCCAGCACCAAGTTGCCGGCAGCCAACGCGGCGGCCACCTGGCCCACAAAGATGGCCAACGGGAAGTTCCAGGGGCTGATGCAGACCACGGGACCCAAGGGCACATGCGTGGCGTTATCGAAGTGTTCACTCACCTCCTGGGCGTAGTAGCGCAGGAAATCGACGGCTTCACGGACCTCGGCCACCGCGTTGGCGGCAGACTTGCCCGCCTCCCGGATGAGCAGCCCCATCAGGGCCACTGTGTCGGCCTCCAGGCGGTCAGCGGCCAACGCCAGCACCCGTGCCCGCTGTGCAGGGGCGGTCTGCGCCCAGGCCGAAGCCCCCTGTGTGGCAGCATGCAAGGCCAGGTCCACGCCCTCAAGGGTGGTTGGTTGCACATGGCCGACAACGTCGCTCAGGTCTGCCGGGTTGCACACGCGTACGGCCGGCCCACGCGCCAACACATCGTCCACCGAAGGGGCAGCCGCCCAGGTCATGCGGGCGGCGGTGTTCAGCCCCGTCACCAAATCCGCCAGCACGGCCTCGCTGGCCAGGTCCAGGCCACGAGAGTTCGGGCGGGCACCGCCGTACAGGTCGCGTGGATGGGGGATGGCGGGGTGCGGCAGGCCCAGCTCGCCCTCTTGGGCAGCAAGGGCTTCGATCAGGTCCACCGGATCGCGCACCAGCGTGTCCAGGTCCAGCGTGGGGTCGGCGATCTGGTTGACGAACGAGGTGTTGGCGCCGTTCTCCAGCAGGCGCCGCACCAGGTAGGCCAACAGGGTTTCGTGGGTGCCCACCGGGGCATAGATGCGGCAGGGGCGGCCCAGCTTGCCATCCACAGGCGCCCCCACCACCTGTTCGTACAGCCGCTCGCCCATGCCGTGCAGGCACTGGAACTCGTATTGCCCCGGGGTGTAGCTCGCCGGGTTGGCCAGTTCGTGAATGGTGGCCACGGTCTGGGCATTGTGTGTGGCGAACTGGGGGTAGATGGCGTCTGGCGCCGCCAACAGCTGACGCGCGCAGGCGATGTAGGCGGCATCGGTGTAGGGCTTGCGCGTGTAGACCGGGTAACCGTCCATGCCATCCAGCTGCGCGCGTTTGATTTCTGAATCCCAGTAGGCCCCCTTGACCAGGCGGATCATGAGGCGGCGCTGGCTGCGCCGGGCGAGGTCGATCAGGTGGTCGATGACATAAGGGCAGCGCTTCTGGTAGCCCTGGATCACGAAGCCCAGCCCATTCCAGCCCTGCAGCTGGGGCTCAAACGAGAGCCGCTCCAGCAGATCGAGCGACAGCTCCAGCCGGTCGGCCTCCTCGGCATCGATGTTCAGACCGATGTCGTGGCGCTTGGCCAGCGAACACAGGCGCACCAGCAGCGGGTACAGCTCGCCCATCACCCGCGCGTGCTGCGCGCGGCTGTAGCGCGGGTGCAGCGCCGAGAGCTTGATGGAGATGCCTGGGCCTTCGTAAACGCCACGGCCGCCCGAGGCCTTGCCGATGGCGTGGATGGCGTTCTCGTAGTCGGCCAGGTATTTCTGCGCATCGCGGGCGGTCAAGGCGGCCTCGCCCAGCATGTCAAAGGAATAGCGAAAGCCTTCCTTCTCGCGCACCGCCGCGTTGCGCAGCGCCTCGGCGATGGTCTCGCCGGTCACGAACTGCTCGCCCATCATGCGCATGGCCATGTCCACACCCTTGCGGATGAGCGGCTCGCCGCCCAGGCTGACCAGCCGCCCCAGCGACGCCGACAGCCCGGTTTCGCTGTGGGTGGACACCAGCTTGCCGGTGAGCAACAAGCCCCAGGTGGCGGCATTCACAAACAGCGACGCACTCTGTCCCAGGTGGGCATTCCAGTGACCTTGGGAAATCTTGTCGCGGATCAGCGCATCGCGCGTGGCGGTGTCGGGGATGCGCAGCAAGGCTTCTGCCAGGCACATCAGCGCCACGCCTTCCTGCGACGACAGCGCGTATTCCTGCAGCAGGCTTTGCACCAAGCCAGCGCGTCCAGTGCCGGCCTT
Organism: Burkholderiaceae bacterium; assembly: GCA_036279795.1. GTDB lineage: Bacteria > Pseudomonadota > Gammaproteobacteria > Burkholderiales > Burkholderiaceae_C > Hydrogenophaga. Next base: position 5,434 of record DASUIK010000254.1, read on the forward strand.
GCGGACACGCAGTCGCTCAGCCAGCGTGGAAGCTGTTAGATGGATGCGTTGTGCCGTTTCTTTGCGCACCCGGGCCGCGTCCACGACGCGGGCCACGGCCACGGGTTCGGGCACACGCCAAGCGGCGGTGATCGCCTGCCGCAAGGGCGTAGCAGCCCAGGGAGAAGGTTGGTAGAAAGGGTCGAAAGCGTTGGCAGAGGGGTCGGTCATGGCGGTCAACTTGGTGAGTTCACCGCTATGATCCACATATCTTTTAGATTTTTATTTTGTTTTTCATCGAAAAACAAACAATTTATTAAGACATGGACACCAACAGCACAGTGGACCGCATCGACCGCCGTATCCTCCACCACCTGCAGGAAGACGGTCGCATGTCCAACCTGCGGCTGGCCGAGCTGGTCTCGCTCTCGCCCACGGCAGTGCTGGCCCGCGTCCAGCGTCTCACGCGCGAGGGCTACATCGAAGGCTACGAAGCCCGCCTCAACCCCCGGCTGCTCGGCGCGGGCATGCTGGTGTTCGTCGAGGTGCTGCTGGACCGCACCACACCCAATGTATTCGACGCCTTTCGTGCCGCCATCCAGGTGCACCCGGAAATCCTGGAGTGCCACATGGTGGCGGGCGGGTTCGACTACCTGGTCAAAACCCGGGTGGCCGACATGGACGCCTTCCGCCGCTTCGCCGGTACCGTGCTATGGCAGTTGCCCGGCGTGCGGGAAACGCGCACCTACGCTGTCATGGAAGAGGTCAAGGACTCCGCCAAGTTGCCCATCGCGTTGAACTGAAAAGGCAACCACCCAGGGACCGCCGAAATCGCTCAGGCCCTCGCGCTTCTTGTCTGGGGGGCAGGTGGCGTTCTTGCACCGCGGATCGGTCAACATGGGGCACGTTCAAGCTAGGCGTTCCCCTCGGTGATGTGGGGAACATTACCCCAGAAGTGGGGCAAAACAGGGGGTTGTTCCCCGCAGTGTTCCCCACCTCTGGCGTGGCTGTCAATGTCCACCCTTGTCCGCCATTACCCTGTAAAGCCTTGATTTTCCAAAGAAAAAGGCCACTAGGTGTATGTTCCTAGCGGCCTTTGTACGGGTGAATGGTGGAGCTGGGGGGATTTGAACCCCCGTCCGCAAGCCTTTTTCGAGCAGTTCTACATGTGTAGCCGTCTGATTTGGGTCTCGCTTCTTGAACCGCGCAGTGGCACGCTGATCAAGACGCCAGCAACCTTGAATCTCGACCTGCGCCAAGTTGCCCGACGCCGATCCAGCCAAATGAAATTACCCCGCAGCCTGGACCGTGTTGCCTTGCGGCACCACAACCCTTGCCCAGCCTATTGGCTTGCTGTTGCGAGGCTCACGCGCAATTAAGCGGCGAGTGCGAAACGTTCGTCGTTTGCAGTTGGATTTTTTCTGCTGATTAACGAGGTGACAGAACCTCGACATGCCCTGCTGCGCGTCCGAACCCACGTCGAAACCAGTGCAGCCCCTGTAACGAGTAGTTTAAGCCATCCCCAGCAATTTCAAGAGGCCGTCGGGCCGGTCGATGATGGCATCGGCGTTCCAGGCCGTCACATCAGCTCGAACGCCGAGGTAGCCATACAAAGCGGCCACCGTGGGCATGCCGGCGGCACGGCCGGCCATGATGTCGCGCTCGTCGTCGCCCACGTAGACACACGCGGTGGCATCCAATCCCAAACGGCGCGCCGCTTCCAGCAACGGTGCGGGGTGGGGTTTTGGGTGAGGGGTCGTGTCGCCACTGACCACGGTCCTGGCCGCACCGAACAAGGGCATGGCTGCGGTCAGGGGCAGGGTGAAGCGCTCGGCCTTGTTGGTGACCACGCCCCAGGGCACACCGCCCGCCTGCAGGCGGGCCAGCATCTCGGGCACCTGAGCAAAGGGGCGTGTGAGGCGGGTCATGCGGGCCTCGTAATTGGCGAAGAACTCTTGCCGTAAGGCATCAAACTCAGGGTGATCGGAGCCGTGGCCAAAGGCCACGCTGATCATGCCTCGGGCACCGGAGCCGGCCATATGGCGGTAGTTTTCGAGCGGCAGGGAGGGCAAGCCCCGGGCGACGCGCATCTGGTCTGCCGCCGCGCCCAGATCGGGGGCGCTGTCGATCAAGGTGCCGTCCAAGTCGAACAGCACCGCTCGCACATGTGCAAACCGGCTCACGCAGTCACCTTACGGGTGGCCAGAAGATAGTTGACGCTGGTGTCTTGGTTGAGCCAGTACCGCCGGGTCAGGGGGTTGTAAGCCATGCCCTTGCTGTGTTCGAGGGCGAGGTCGGCTCGGCGGCAATAGCTGGCCAGTTCGCTGGGGCGGATGAACTTGGCGTATTCGTGGGTGCCACGCGGCAGCAGGTTGAGCACGTACTCGGCGCCAAGGATGGCAAACAGGAAAGCTTTTGGGTTGCGGTTGAGGGTGGAAAAAAACACCCAGCCACCCGGTTTGACGAGGGTGCTGCAAGCCGCCACCACCGAGGCCGGGTCGGGCACGTGCTCCAGCATCTCCATGCAGGTGACCACATCGAAACGTGCCGGACTCTCGGCCGCCAAGGCCTCGGCCGCGACCTCACGGTAGGTCACGCCAGACGTCTGCGCCTCCAGGGCGTGCAATTGGGCCACACGGAGGGCTTTGGTGGCCAAATCGATGCCCAGCACCTCGGCGCCTTTGCGTGCCATCGAATCAGCCAGGATGCCACCACCACACCCCACGTCCAGCACCTGCTTGCCGGCCAGGCCACCTGCGAGCTGCTCAATCCAGGCGAGGCGCAGCGGGTTGATCTGATGCAGCGGGCGGAATTCGCTCTCAGGGTCCCACCAGCGGTGGGCCAGGTCGGAGAATTTGGCCAATTCGGCCGGGTCGGCGTTCACAGATGTGTTCATGTCGAAATTATCCCTGCGGGCGAAAAAAAACCGCGCCTTGGCGCGGTTTTTTGGGGCAATCCGAAGGGATTACTTGTTGGCGCGGGTGCCGACCACTTCGATTTCCACGCGGCGGTTCTTGGCGCGGCCTTCTTTGGTCTTGTTGTCGGCCACGGGCTGAGCCTCGCCCTTGCCTTCGGTGTAGACGCGGTTGGTTTCAATACCCTTGGACACCAGGTAAGCCTTCACAGCTTCAGCGCGCTTGACCGACAGCTTCTGGTTGTAGGCATCGGTACCCACGGAGTCAGTGTGACCCACGGCGATGATCACTTCCAGGTTGATGCCCTTGACCTTGGAGGTCAGGTCGTCCAGCTTGGCCTTGCCTTCAGGCTTCAGAACAGCCTTGTCGAAGTCAAAGAAAGCGTCAGCGGCGTAGGTCACCTTGGAGGCAGCAGCGGGAGCAGGTGCAGCGGCGGCAGGTGCAGCAGCGGGAGCAGGTGCAGCAGCAGGTGCCGGTGCGGGGGCAGCAGCAGGTGCTGGTGCGGGAGCAGCGGGCACGATGGCGCCGTCGCAACCTTGGGCAGCGGTGGCCGGGGTCCAGCTGGCATCGCGCCAGCACAATTCGTTCGTGCCGTTCTTCCACACCAGCTCGCTGGTGCCGTTACGCCAGTTGTCGACGGTTTGTGCACCTGCGGCAGTTGCCAGCGCAGCCGTTGCGAACAGCATTGCCACTTTGTTCAGTTTTTGCATGTTTTCCTCTGATTGAAGGCGCAGGGCTTCTGCGATGAATGACGACGCTTGAAGTGACCACCACTAAAAACGTTGACTTTTATTTTGCCACAAGGCCCGCCAAGGGCAGTTCAATGCTCGGGACGGCCAAACTTCCTTGACGTTTGAAGTGCCGAAATTGTTGCGGACGCACCACAGCGAGGCATTCCGAGCGCCACATCTGAGCGCAACGGTGTCCCCACTAGAATGGTGGATTGCGCCCGTACACCGAGTTCGCCCGATATGACCCAGTTCGCCAAAGAGACCCTGCCCATCAGTTTAGAAGAGGAAATGCGGCGCAGCTACCTCGATTACGCGATGAGCGTGATCGTGGGACGTGCGCTGCCCGATGCGCGCGACGGCCTGAAGCCGGTGCATCGCCGGGTGCTGTTCGCGATGCACGAACTCAACAACGACTGGAACCGGCCGTACAAAAAGTCGGCGCGTATCGTTGGCGACGTCATCGGTAAGTACCACCCCCACGGCGACAGCGCGGTGTACGACACCATCGTGCGCATGGCGCAGGACTTTTCGCTGCGCCACATGCTGGTGGATGGTCAGGGCAACTTCGGCTCGGTGGACGGCGACAGTGCCGCCGCCATGCGTTACACCGAAATCCGCCTGGCCAAGATCGCGCACGAAATGCTGGCCGACATCGACAAGGAAACCGTCGATTTCGGACCCAACTACGACGGCAGCGAAAAAGAGCCGCTGGTGCTGCCCACGCGCCTGCCCAACCTGCTGGTCAACGGCTCGGCAGGCATCGCGGTGGGCATGGCCACCAACATCCCACCGCACAACCTCAACGAGGTGGTGGACGCCTGCCTGCACCTGCTCAAACACCCCGAGGCCTCCATCGACGACCTGATGGAAATCATCCCGGCGCCCGACTTCCCCACGGCCGGCATCATCTACGGCATCAACGGCGTGAAGGATGGCTACCGCACCGGCCGCGGCCGTGTGGTCATGCGTGCCAAGTGCCACTTCGAGGACATCGACAAGGGCCAGCGCCAGGCCATCATCGTCGATGAAATTCCGTACCAGGTGAACAAAAAGACGCTGCTGGAGCGCATTGCCGAACTGGTGCACGAGAAGAAGATCGAGGGCATCAGCCACATCCAGGACGAGTCCGACAAAGACGGCATGCGGGTGGTGAT
>DASUIK010000255.1:0-12826 GCA_036279795.1 Burkholderiaceae bacterium
GATGCTGCCCGAGATGGACGGTTTCGAGCTGTGCCGCACGCTGCGCAAGACCAGCGACATCCCGGTGGTCATGCTCACTGCGCGCGGCGACGTGATGGACCGCGTGGTGGGGCTGGAGCTGGGCGCCGACGATTACCTGCCCAAGCCCTTCGAGCCACGCGAGCTGGTGGCGCGGGTGCAGACCGTGCTGCGCCGCCGCCGCGCCGCCACGCCGGCCGAGGTGGATCCGGACGAGTGGCGCTTCGAAGGTGGCCTGGCCATCGCGCCCACGCGCCGGCGGGTGTTGCGCGAAGGCACCGAGGTCGAACTCACCGGCACCGAGTTCGAGCTGCTGCTGTTGCTGGCGCGCGAGCCCGGCCGCGTGTTCAACCGCGACGACATCCTCAACCAGTTGCGTGGGCACGAAGCCGAGCTTTACACCCGCGCGGTGGACATCGTGGTCAGCCGCCTGCGCAAGAAGCTCGAACCGCTGGACGCGATCAAGACCCTGCGCAACGCCGGCTACGCGCTGGCACTGCGCCGCTTGCCATGACAGCGCGACGCCCGCCCTGGCACCGGCGTGCCCGCCAGGCCGTGGGCCACTCCATCAAGCTGCGCCTGGTGCTGATCTTCCTGCTGCTGGCACTGACCGTGGCCGGCGCGTTTTTGTTCGGCGCGCAAAAGGCTTTTTCGGTGGGCTGGCGCGAGGCCGCAAGGCCACTGCTCATGGACTATGTGGACCACCTGGCGGCCGACATCGTGGTGAATGGCGCGCCCGACGTGGCGCGCGCCCAGGCCATCACCGAGCGGCTGCCGTTGACCATCGACATCCAGGGGCCGCGCATCAACTGGCGCTCGCATCCCGGTCATGAACCGGCGCGCTGGAAACGCGAGTCGAGCGCGGGTGAGGACGCCAACTGGCCGCGCCTGCTGCGCCGAAGCACCGCCGACGGTCACCAGATCGAGTTCGGCCTCAACGACGACGCCTTCCAGCGCCGTCCGCGCCTGATTGGCCTGACCTTGGTCACGCTGCTGCTGCTCACGCTGGCGGCCTTCCTCATCGTGCGCCGCATGCTGCGCCCGCTGGACGACATACGTGCGGGTGCGCGCCGCTTCGGTGCGGGTGATTTTTCGCAGCCCATTCCCGTGCGTCACGCCCACCGGCCCGACGAGCTGGCTCAGTTGGCGGCCACCATCAACACCATGGGCCAGGACATCCAGCAGATGCTGGACGCGAAACGCGCCCTGCTGCTGGCCATCAGCCACGAACTGCGCAGCCCGCTGACGCGCGCGCGGCTCAACACCGAGCTGCTGCCCGAAAGCGAAGAGGTGTTGCCCCAGCGCCAGGCCTTGCTGCGCGACTTGCAGGAGATGTCGGCCCAGATCACCGACCTGTTGGAGAGCGAGCGCCTGTCCAGCCCCCACACGGCCTTGTCGCGCGAACCGGTGGACCTGCCCGCCCTGGCGCGCGAGGTGTTGACCGAGCTGGGCGCACGCCATGCGCGGGCGGGCGAGGTGGCCCTTCGGGTGCCACCGGGCTTTCCCGCCTTGTCGCTGGACCGCGCGCGCATGCGCCTGCTGTTGCGCAACCTGTTGGACAACGCGCTGCGGCACGGCGCGGCGGCCACACAAGCGCCCGAGTTGACGGTGTCTGTGGCGGCGGGCGAGGTGGTGATGGCGGTGCGCGATCACGGGCCCGGCGTGCCTGACGAGCACCTGCACCGCCTGAGCGAGGCCTTCTACCGCCCCGACAGCGCCCGCACCCGCAGCGCCGGTGGCGTGGGCCTGGGGCTTTACCTGTGCAAATTGGTGGCGCAGGCGCACGGCGGCCACTTGGTCGTGGCCAACGCGGCGTCTGGTCTGGTGGTCAGCGTCACGCTGCCGGCGCCAACCAGCGTTTGAGCTGCGCGCCCACCGCCGGGCTGCTCAACAGCCCCAGGTGCCCGGTGCGGTACAGCACGCATTGGTGGTCGGGCGCAAAGGCCAACTGATGTGCGGGGTTGTCGTGTTGGCCCAGTGCGCTGCGCAGTGGCACCAGGCCATCGCCCAGGAGGCGTTCGGTCACGCGGCTGCGCGGGTTGGCCAGGGTGGCGGCCACGGCGTAACAGGCCACACCTTCGGGCAAGGGAAGGGGCGTGCGGTCGTCGCCACGGTGCGTAAAACGGTCGGGCGCCGGGTGGGTGTCGTCACGCACCTGGCCGTGCCGCAGGTCGGTGATGCCGGCGCTGCGCAGCCGTGCCAGCGTGGCCAGTGGTGCGGTGTGGGGCAGGGCGCCCAGCACAGTGTGTACCCACTGGCCGGCGCGTTCCAGCGGGGCACCGTGATGGGGCGTGCCCAGTGTCACCAGGTGGCGCAAGTGCGCGGGCCACACCAGGCGCGCCTGCTGGGCAGCCCACACCGCGCTGCGGGCCACCAGCCCACCCATGCTGTGGCCCAGCAGGCTGATCTGACTCACGGGCTCGGGCCAGGCGCGCACCAGGGCATCAAGCTGAGCCGCGAGTTCGCGGCCGTTGTCACTGATGTGGCGGCCGGTGTTGTAGCGCACGAACAGCGGTGTGGCGCCCATGGCCTGTGCCAGTGTGTCGCCGTGGTTCGTCACCTCTGTGCCGTGGGTGGCGGTCCATTGCTGGTCGTTCATGCACAGCCCGTGCAGCACGATCAGCAGCCGGGTGGGTGCGCCGGGTATGTGCAAGGGGACGGTGGTGTCCAGCACGGTCCCGCTGTGCACCAGTTGCATCGGTAGGGCCAGCGGGTTGCCCTGCGCGGCGAGGCGGTCACCCATCACGCCGTTGAGCGCCGCGAGCGTTGCCAGGCGTTGGGCGGAGTCGGGACCGTCGGGTGCGGGCGGCAGCCAGCGCTCGGCGCCCGCCAGCAGCGCCTCCATGCCGGCACCCACCCCGGCCGCCACACCATCGATGCTGCGGTACACCAGCCCGGTGATGCCCCGCGTGCGCCCCGGCACATCCGCCCCCGGCAGACCGATGCGGTCGAGCACCGAGCGGTGCATGCCTTCCACCACCTGCGCCACCTGGCGCGTGGCCTGCGTCAGCAGTTGGGCGGTGGCGCGCAGATCGGAGCGGCGCAGGTGTTGGGGGATAGGGGGCTTGGGCATGGGCCATTGTGTGGCCCCGTGCCCACGGTTGTTGGAGGTGAGGCCTCTAACTCGCGGAACTTCTCCCGCGCAGGCTCACGCGCCGCCCCGGAACAGCGAAAACCCCCAGGGCGTGAACTTGAAGGGCAGGTGGTAGTGCTGCGCGAGGTCAGCAACGTGGAAGTGGTAGGGCACGCGATCGAGGAAGCCGGGTGCCAGGGCTTCGCCGCCCGTGGCGCGGTAGAAGGCACCAACGTCGAACACGGCTTCGTAGCCACCGGCAATGATGGCCTCGCTCATCAGCACGGGGTGTTGGAACAGGCCGTTGTCGCCCACCATGCCCTCGCACAGCCAGGGGCCTGCGGGCACGCCGCCGTCCAGCCGGCGCAAGGCCACACGCAGGCCCACAGCCACGCGGCCGCGTGCCACGTCCACACAATGAATCGATAGGCCGCCACTCATGCAAACTTCCTTGTGTGTTTGTTGTTCAGTTCAGCTTGGCGCCAGAGGCTTTCACGGCCGGAGCCCAGTCGCTCACCTGTTTGCCCACGAAGTCGCTGAAGGCGGCCTGGCTCATCTTTTCGGTGGTCACGCCCATGTCGTCCAGGCGCTTGAGCACTTCGGGCCGCGTCAGCACCTCGCTGAGCGCCTGGTGCACTTTGTCAACCACCTCGCGTGGCACACCGGCCGGGGCCGAGATGCCCAGGAAGTTTTCGGCCACGAGTTTGGCGAAGCCGGCCTCGCCCACGGTGGGCACGCTGGGGGCCATCTGTGCGCGGGTGCGGGAGGTGACGGCAATGCCCACCAGTTTGCCCTCCTTCATGAAGGGCACGTTCTGGGTCAGCGTGTCTACCGCAAATTGCAGCGTGCCGCCCAACAGGTCGGTGTGCATGGGGCCTGAGCCCTTGTAGGGCACGTGCTCCATGTTCAGGTTGTGCTGGCCTTTGAACATCTCGCCCACGATGTGGCCGATGGAGCCCACGCCGCCCGAGCCGTAGTTCACCGGCGTTTTCTGCGCCTTGATCCAGGTCACCAGCTCGGGCATGGTCTTGGCCGGCACGGAGGGGTGGACGACGAACACATTGGGCACCGAACCGATGTAGCCGATGTGGGTGAAGCCCTTGACCGGGTCGTAAGGCAGTTTGTCCAGCATGAAGGGCGAGATGCTGATGGGCGCGGTGTTGGACAGCAGCAGGGTATAGCCATCGGCCGGCGCGCGTGCCACCTCGGCCGCGCCAATGGTGCTGCCCGCGCCGGGCTTGTTGTCCACGATCACGGGTTGGCCGAGTTTTTCCTGCAAGCCGGGCTGGAGCAGGCGCGCCACGATGTCGGACGACCCCCCGGGCGCGAAGGTGACGATGATCTTCACGGGTTTTTGAGGCCAGGCCTGGGCCCACGCGGGGGCGGTCAGCAAAGGGCTGGCCAGCAGGCTGGCGGCGGCGGTGAGCCAGAGGCGGCGGTGGGTCATGGTGAGGGCTCCTGAGTGAGGATGAAAAAACGGCTCAATCGGCGAGGGCGCGCTGCAAGCGCCCTCGCATCACTTCGCAGACCTGCTCCAGCGCGATCGCCCATTCCTGCTCGGGCGTGTGCTGCAGCCGGGCAGCGGCGCTGTTCAACACCGCGTCCAACGAGTCATGCAGGCGCAGGGCGACGATGAGGGGGATGCCAAACCGTTGGCGGTAGCGTTGGTTGATGTCTTGCAGCTGCGCGTACTGCGCAGGCGAGAGTGCCAGCAGGCCCAGGCGGCCTTGTTCGCTGGTGGAGTCGTCGGTCATCTCGCCTGCAGCCGCTTCGCGCCCGGCCAGCTCGGGGTGGCCACACAGCAGGGTGTGCTGCGTGCGGCGGTCCGCCACCAGGATCGCCTCGCGCATGGCCTCAAACACCGCATCGGCATCCGCAAACGGGTGGCGTTGCCAAGCGGTCCGCGCCACCCAGGGCGCGTGTTCCACCGTGCTGCCCAGCCTGGCAACAAAGGTGGCTTCGTCCGGCAGCGACAGGTTTTGGGCAGCGGTGGTGGTGTGCATGTGTGTCAGTGTGTGCCTCGCTTGCGTTGCTGTCCATCGCATAATTTGACACGTTGCGTGCTGATTTTTAGAGGGATGCCTGGATGTTGCACCTGCTGAGCCCCAAGGCCTTGCGTTATGTGACGGCGGTCGCGTCCACCGGTTCCGTGCAGGCCGCAGCCCGCGAGGTGGCCATCTCGGCCTCGGCCATCGATCGCCAGATCCTGATGCTGGAAGAAGAACTGGGCGTGCCCCTGTTTGAGCGCCAGCCCCGGGGCATGCGCCTGACGGCGGCGGGCGAGTTGCTGTTGGCCTTGTCGCAGCGCTGGAAGCAGGACCTCAACCGCACGCTGTCCGACATCAAGCAGTTGCAAGGCGTGAGCCACGGCCAACTGCGCCTGGCCGCCATGGACAGCCACGCCAACGGCCTGCTGCCCGACTTCATCCAGACCGTGGCCGCGCGCCACCCTGGTGTGGTGCTGGAGGTGGACGTGGTGAGCACCGACGAGGCCACCCGCTTGTTGCTGGCGGGCGAGGTGGACCTGGCCCTGGCTTTCAACCTGCGGGCGCAGCGCGAGGTGCACCTGCTGTGGAGCACCGAGTTGCCGCTGGGCTGTGCCATGGCGCCGGGCCACGCCTTGGCACAGACCCGTCCGTTGTCGTTCAAGGACGTGGTGGCCTGGCCGCTGGCGGTGCAAAGCCGTGCGCTGGCCATACGCCGCTACCTGGAGCGGCGCCACGGCTGGTTGCTGCAGGAGGCGCGGCCGCCCCTGGTCACCAACTCGCTGCAACTGGTCAAGAGCCTGGTGCGCCAGGGCAGCCACATTGCCGTCACGTCGGAGCTGGACGTGGGCCCCGAGATACTGGCCGGCAGCGTGGTGTTCGTGCCGCTGCACGACCGCAACGCCGCGCCCCAGACCGTGGGGGTGGCCATCAGTGGCAGCCGGCCTCTCCCGCGCATCGCGCGCATCGTGGCCGAGGAGCTGGCTGCCTTCGTGCAGGACCACCTTGCACAGGTTCGCCTTGCGGGGGCGGAGCGCCGGCCGCCTGCGTCAGTCCGTCGCCGCGTCCAGCGCCGCGCGTGAGCGCTGTCGCTCGCTGTGCAGCATGCCCAGCCCGGCTGCCACCAGCAGCGCGATGCCGCCCCAGGCCAGCGCGTTGGGCACATCGCCCCACAGCAGGTAACCCAGCAGCAGCGCCACCAGCAGGCCGCTGTAGCGGAAGGGCCCGATCACGCTCATGTCGCCCGCGCGCATGCTCAGCGTGAGCAGGTGGTAGGCGGCGGCCAGGCACAGGGCGGCGCCGGCCAGTTGCGCGACGGATCTGGCGCCCATGGGCTGCCACTCGCCACCCAGGCTCCACAGGCCCGACAACACGGTGACTGTGCAGGCCGTGGCCAGCGTGATGATGAGCGAGGGCACCTGCGCCGGCACGCGGCGGGTGAGCAGGTCGCGCGCGGCGTGCAGCAAGGTGGCGAACACACACAGCAGCGCGTAGGCATTGAAGCCCTCGGCGCTGGGTTGAACCACCAGCAGCACCCCTACAAAGCCCAGCACGATCAACGCCCAGCGTTTGGCATCGACCCGCTCGCCCAGCAGGAACACCGCGAACAGGGTGAGGAACAGTGGCGCCGACAGGTTGATGGCCGTGGCGTTGCCAATGGGCAGGTGGAACAGTGCGGTGAGGTAGGTGAAGGTGGCGCCCGCATCGAACAGCGCGCGCAGCGCCACTGTGGGCTGCAGCATGTGCCGCCACTGCGCCGCCAGGCCACTGCCCAGCACCACGCCACCGAGCAGCAGCGTGGTCAGCAGCCCGCGCACGAAGATCAGCTGGGCCGTGGGCAGCGAGGCACTCACCAGCTTGACCAGCGCGTCGTTGGCGATGAAAAAAGCCATGGCCGCCGACATCATCAGGATGCCGCGCCGGTTTTCTGCGTTCATAAGCCCACAAAAAAATGACCCCGACCATGTGGCCGGGGCGAAACAATATCAGCGCACCAAACACCCTATCCGGGGACACCGCCGGGCCGGCTTTGCCGGACGGCTGGTGTCGCCCCCTGGGGGGTGACGCGCCCTTAGGCGCGGCGCAGGGGGGTCACAGGCTATCTATGAAGCTGCGCAGCTTGTCCGAGCGGCTCGGGTGCTTGAGCTTGCGCACCGCCTTGCTCTCGATCTGGCGGATGCGCTCGCGCGTGACGTCAAACTGCTTGCCCACTTCTTCCAGCGTGTGGTCGGTAGACATCTCGATGCCGAAGCGCATGCGCAGCACCTTGGCTTCGCGCGGGGTCAGGCTGTCGAGGATTTCTTTGACCACATCGCGCAGGCCGGCCTGCATGGCGGCATCGATGGGCGCGGTGTTGGCGCTGTCCTCGATGAAATCGCCCAGGTGGCTGTCGTCGTCATCCCCGATCGGCGTTTCCATAGAGATCGGCTCTTTGGCGATCTTCATGATCTTGCGGATCTTGTCCTCGGGGATCTCCATCTTGGCCGCCAGGATGGACGCATCGGGCTCGAAGCCGAACTCTTGCAAGTGCTGGCGGCTGATGCGGTTCATCTTGTTGATGGTCTCGATCATGTGCACCGGGATGCGGATGGTGCGCGCCTGATCGGCGATCGAGCGGGTGATGGCCTGGCGAATCCACCAGGTGGCATACGTGGAGAACTTGTAGCCACGGCGGTATTCGAACTTGTCCACCGCCTTCATCAGGCCAATGTTGCCTTCCTGGATCAGGTCGAGGAACTGCAGGCCGCGGTTGGTGTACTTCTTGGCAATCGAGATCACCAGGCGCAGGTTGGCCTCGATCATTTCCTTCTTGGCGTCGCGCGATGACGATTCACCTGCGTTCATGCGCTTGTGGATGTCCTTCAGGTGCGACAGCGGAACCACCACGCTGGACTGCAGGGTGATCAGGCCTTGCTGCAGTTCCTGGATGGGCGGGATGTTGCGCGCCATCACCGTGCTCCAGGGCTTGCCAGCGGCTGCCTGTTTTTCCACCCATTGCAGGTTGAGCAGGTTGGCCGGGAAGTCGGCGATGAACTTCTCCTGCGGCATGCCGCATTTGTCCACGATGATGCGGCGCAGTTCGCGTTCCTTCTTGCGCACGCCATCCACCTGGTCGCGCAGCGTGCCACACAGTTTCTCGATCGCCTTGGCGGTGAAGCGGATGGTCATCAGCTCTTCGGTGATGGCCTTCTGCGTCTTCATGTACGTTGCGCCGCCGTAGCCTTCCTTGTCGTAGGTCTTGTGCAGCTTCTCGAACAGCTCGGCGATCTTGTCGAAGCGGCTCAGCGCTTCGCGCTTGAGTTCTTCGAGCTTGCGGGTCAGCGCCTTGGAGCCGCCTTTGCCATCGTCGTCGTCGGCTTCGTCGTAATCGTCGAAGTCTTCTTCGGCCACGTAGTCGTCGGCCGCATCGGCGTCGGCAAAACCGTCCACCACGGTGGAGATGACGACCTTGCCATCGCGGATTTCGTTGGCCATGGCCAGGATTTCGGCGATGGTGGCGGGGCTTTCGCTGATGGCGGCCATCATGTCGTTCAAGCCGCCTTCGATGCGCTTGGCGATCTCGATTTCGCCTTCGCGCGTCAGCAGTTCCACCGTGCCCATTTCGCGCATGTACATGCGCACCGGGTCGGTGGTGCGGCCGAATTCGCTGTCCACGGTGGACAGGGCGGCTTCGGCCGCTTCCTCTGCCTCTTCTTCGCTGGAGCCGGTGGGCGCGTTGTCGGTGATGATCAGCGCTTCGGCGTCGGGTGTCTGCTCGTACACGGCAACGCCCATGTCGTTGAGCATCGAAATCACGACTTCCAGCGTTTCCGCATCGATCAGCTTGTCGGGCAGGTGGTCGTTGATTTCGCCGTGGGTCAGGTAGCCGCGCGTTTTGCCCAGCTTGATCAGGGTCTTGAGGCGGTCGCGACGCAGTTTGGCTTCTTCCTCCGACAACACGGTGTCGTCGAGGCCGAATTCCTTCATCAGCGCGCGCTCTTTGGCCTTGCTGATCTTCATGCGAAGCGGCTTGACCTTTTCGGTGGTCTCGGCGGCTTCTGCCACCACCTCTTCCACCGACTCTTCCGTCAGATCGTCGATGTCGGACAGATCGGCATCGTCCAGGCCATCGCTGTCTTTGGCGGCACCTGCCTTGGGTTTGCGGCCACGTTTGGCGGCGGGCTTGTCGGCCTTGGGGGCAGCGGCGGCCTTGGCCGGGCGGCCGGCCTTTTTCTTGGGCTCGGTTTCGGCGGCAGCACTGGCCAGCAGCTCGTCGGCAGCTTGTTTGAGTTGAGCGGCTTTGGACAGCGGCTTGGCGGCCTTGGCGGCAGGGGCGGGGGTCTTGGCGGTCACAGCGGTGGCTTTCGTCTTGGGCTTGGGCGCTGCTTCAGCGGGCTTGGACGCGGCCTTTTTGGCGGGCGTGGTGCGGACAGCGGCGGACGGGCTGGACTTCTTCTGGGGCATGCGGACCTCAAAAATGTCGGGACAAACACGAACGGGCGGGAACACGGAACGCCCGAGCCAATGGGGGCTCGGTCAAGCGCCTGCGGTGGGCAGTGCCTGGGTGCAAGCTGTGTGGGCGAACATTTGGTGTGCAGTCCTTGCGGGGCCGCCACGACGGGGTCATGGGGCGTTGGGCCTGTCGAGTGTGGTGGCTCGGTCGTCGCTGGTGGACGGTAGGCTGGTCCGGAGGTGCTGCTGTCGCGCTTGCGGGAAAACCTTGGATTATACCGGCGTGCCGGATTTTGGGGTTTTGTGGGCAGCGATGCGGTCCCGCAGCGTGCGCAGCCTCTGCATGGCGGCGGGATCGTGGGCGGCTTGGGTGGCCAGGGCGCTGGCTTCCTGCTCCCAGTGGTCCAGCCGCAAGCGCTCCATCACGTCGCGCAGCTCCTCCAGTTCGGCTTCGGCGTCGTTGCCGGCGGTGGCCTGCTCCACCTGCTGCAGGGCGAAGGCTTCGGAGCGGTGGCCACGCAGGCCTTCGCGCAGGGCGGCCCAGGGCTGTGGGCCGTGTTCGTGCAGTTGCGCTTCCAGCCAGGAGAGCAGCGGGCCGTGCGGATCGGGCAGGTGGGCGAGCAGGCTGTGGTCCTCGGCACTGAGCAAGTCCCAGCCCTGGGCGTTGGCCAGCAGCAGGCCCACCACGCGGTCGGTGCGGCTGGCGGGGCGCGAGCGCCCACCGGGCGGGCGGCGTGGCCGGTCGCTGTAGGGCTTGTTGGGCCAGGGTTTGCCGTCGCGGCGGGTTCGGCTGCCGCTGCCGTAGCTTCCGCCGGCATTGCCGAAGCCACCGCCGCTGTTGGGGTTGTAGCGGGGGCTGTTGCCATAGCCGCTGGGCTCGTCCGGGGCGTAGCCGCCCTCTGAGCGGTAGTCAGGGGCCGGTGGGCGCTTGTTGCCGCTGCTCTTGCGAGGCGCTCCCTGGCCGGGCAACTGCCACAGTTCGCCCAGCTCATGCTGGCCCAGTTGCACCAGGTCGGCGATGTCGCCCAGCAACTGGCGCTTGAGGGCCCCGTCGGGCATGGCGCTCCACAAGGGACGTGCCTGGCTGGCCAGGCGCGCCCGACCCTCGGCGGTGTCGAGGTCGCAGTCGGCGCTGGCCGCATCGAGCATGAAGCGGCTCAGCGGCAGCGCACCCTTGACGGCGGTGGCAAAGGCGTCGGCACCGTTTTCGCGGATGAAGCTGTCGGGGTCGTGTTCTGCCGGCAGGAACAGGAACTTCACGCTGCGCGTGTCGGTGGCCAGGGGCAGGGCGGCGTCCAGCGCCTTGCGCGCGGCGCGCCGGCCGGCCGCGTCGCCGTCGAAGCTGAACACCACCGCATCGGTGAAGCGGAACAGCTTGTGCACGTGTTCGGCCGTGCAGGCCGTGCCCAGCGTGGCCACCGCGTTGCCAAAACCCAGCTGCGCGAGGGCGACCACGTCCATGTAGCCCTCGGTGACGAGTGCGTAGCCGAGCTGGCGCATGGCGGTGCGGGCCTCGAACAGGCCGTACAACTCGCGGCCCTTGCTGAACACCGGCGTCTCAGGGGAGTTGAGGTATTTGGGTTCGCCCTGGTCCAGCACCCGCCCGCCAAAGGCGATCACTTCGCCCTTGACGTTGCGGATGGGGAACATGATGCGGTCGCGGAAGCGGTCGTAGCGCTTGGCTTCCTCACCTTCGTTCTCATGCGCGATGACCAGGCCACTTTCCTCCAACCGCGCATCGGCGTAGTCGGGGAACACGGTGGACAGGAACCGCCAGCCCTCGGGCGCGTAACCCAGGCCGAAGGTCTTGGCGATCTGGCCGGTGAGGCCCCGGCGCTTGAGGTAATCCACCGCACGGGGCGCGCCTTTGAGTGCCTTGGCATAGGCGTGGGCCGCCTTCTCAAGCACGTCGGTCAGCGTCACCTGCTTTTCGCGTGCCTGGGCCGCGCGTTCGCGCTCTTGGGGCGACAGTTCTTCTTCCGGCACCTGCAGGCCCACCTGGCCGGCCAGGTCTTTCACCGCTTCGATGAAGCTCACGCCGGTGTGCTCGGTCAGGAATTTGATGGCGTCGCCGCTTACCCCACAGCCAAAGCAGTGGTAGAACTGTTTGCTGGGGCTGACGCTGAAGGAGGGTGACTTTTCGCCATGGAAGGGGCACAGCCCCATAAAGTTGGCGCCACCCTTCTTGAGCTGCACGTGCCGGCCCACCACCTCCACCACGTCGATGCGGGAGAGCAGTTCCTGGATGAAGGACTGGGGAATGGCCATCCCGGTATTTTGCCTTGCGGCCCCGTCAGCCTGGTGGCGGCGCCATGCCTTAAATTCCACCTGGACATCCGTGACAAAGGAGAACAGCCATGGCCCACATGTACGACCGCGATCTGACCCCCAACGGCGCCAACCACGCCCCCCTCTCGCCCCTGAGTTTTCTTCAGCGCGCCGCCGAGGTGCACCCCACGCGCCTGGCCATCGTGCACGGAGCCCTGCGTCAGACCTGGGCCGAGACCTACGCGCGTTGCCGCCGCCTGGCCAGTGCGCTTCAAGGCCGCGGCATCGGCAAGAACGACACCGTGGCCGTGATGTTGCCCAACACCCCACCCATGGTGGAGGCCCATTTCGGTGTGCCCATGGCGGGCGCGGTGCTCAACGCCCTCAACACCCGGCTGGACCCCGAGACCGTGGCCTTCATGCTCGACCACGGGGAGGCCAAGGCGGTGATCGTGGACGTGGAGTTTGCGCCGCTGATGAAAAAGGCGCTGGCCTTGCGCCAGTCCACCGCGCCTTTGCTGGTGATCGACGCCGAAGACGCGTTGTTTGGAGAGGGTGCTGCCGTCGGCGCCTTGAGCTACGAGGCCTTGCTGGCTCAAGGCGACCCTGCCTTCGAATGGACGCTGCCGGGTGACGAATGGGATGCCATCGCGTTGAACTACACCAGCGGCACCACCGGCAACCCCAAGGGCGTGGTCTACAGCCACCGGGGCGCCACGCTGAACGCGCTGTCCAACGTGATGGAATGGGACATGCCCAAACACGCGGTCTACCTGTGGACCCTGCCCATGTTCCATTGCAACGGCTGGTGTTTCCCCTGGACGCTGGCGGCACGCGCGGGCGTCAACGTCTGCCTGCGCCGGGTCGAGGCCAAGGCCATCTTCGACGCCATGCGCGACCACGGGGTCACCCACTACTGCGGCGCGCCCATCGTGCATGGGCTGCTGGTCAACGCGCCAGCAGACCTCAAGGCCGGGGTGCCGGCCGGCATCAAGGCCATGGTGGCCGGCGCCGCGCCGCCGGCCAGCATGATCGAGGGCATGGAGCACCT